>DATBBO010000229.1:0-4282 GCA_036270995.1 Dongiaceae bacterium
TGGGCATTACCGAATAGCGACAATCGCGTATTCACTCCACCGCTCAGGTGTCACAGCAATTCGCGGCAAAAAGAACAAACTGTCAATAGGTATTCACCCTGTTTATCCTTGACCCACATCCGCTGATCAAGTTAACTAACGGCATGCCATGGGGCTCGGCGGGTGGGCACTGGTGCCGGATGCGGGTTGAGAAACTCCCCGGCACAGGGGCTCCGGCGCCTGGGGAGGCTGGTCATCGATGCGGCGATCCGATGTTCCCACGCCCGCGCTCTTCACCGACGTCGACATGCTGACCTCGCATTGCGATCCGACCGTCGATCTCTCCGGCGGCTCCCACATCCTGTGCGGGGATGAGGCCATCGAGATCTGGCCGAACGGGGTCCGCTATTGGAAAACGAGGCGATGAAGAAGACCTTTCCGATCGACCATGCCGTGCCGATATCGAAGACCGTGCGGGCGGGTGACTTCATCTTCACCTCCGCCTTCGGTCCCTGGCTCTTCGACCCGCGCAACGTGACTTTCGACGAGGCGGGCAACATCCTCGACGACGGCACGGGTTTGGGATCGGTGAGTTTCGAGGAGCAGGTTCACCGCACCTTCGGCTTCATCAAGGAGGCGCTGGCCGTCGCGGGCTGCACGCTCGACGATGTCGTCAACACCGAATGCTGGCTGACCGATCCGCGCGACTTCGTCGCCTTCAACGCGATCTACAAGACCTATTTCACCGCGGAACCGCCGGTGCGATCGATCTTTCCCATGCGCTTCATGTTCAACTGCAAGGTCGAGATGAAGGTCGTGGCCTACAAGCCGCTGACGGCTTGATGCCGTCGCGGGCCAATCTCTTCCAGGTCGTCACTTTCGCGAGGGATCCGCTGCACGGCAATCCCGCCTTCGTGCTGAGCGGCGCAGGCGATGCCTCGGATCTGGCCCTGGCTCAGGCCTGCGCCGTGTTGCGCGCCGATGTCGTCGCGGTCGTCGGCGAGCCGTCCGGTGGCGATATCCCCCTCAAATTCTTCACCGCGGAGGGCCCTCATGCGGGGGCTGGTCACGCGACCCTTGCGGCCGCCCATACCGTCCTTCGTGACGGGTTCGCCGCCGGGAAAGGTACTGCAGCGGGGGCGATCACCTTCCATCTGGCGAATGGCGACAGGCGCACCGCGCATGTCGAGGGTGAGCGGATCTGCATCGATTTCCCGGCCATGCCGGCAGAGCGCGTCGACCGCATCGCAGAGATGGAAGCCGCCTTGGGAGTACGTCCTCTGGAGACTTGGGTCGCGCCCTTCGGCCATGTCGCGATCTTCGAGGATCCCGCGGCCATCGCCGGCATGCGGCCGGATCTCGCACGCGTCGCGGCCTTCGATCGCAGCGCGGTGATCGCCACGGCACCGGGCGGAGCCGACTCCGACATCGTCATCCGGGTCTTCGCGCCCAAGGTCGGACTGCCCGAAGACCCGGTCTGCGGGACCGCGCACCGGATCATTGTTCCCTACTGGGCGGAGAAGATGGGCAAGACGAGTATCCACAGCCGTCAGCTCTCGCCCCGTGGGGGCGACCTGTGGTGCGAGGACAAGGGCGAGACCGTCGTCATTGCCGGCGAGACCAGCCTGGTCATCGACGGCACGATCAGATTGCCGGATGCATGACGCCTCGCTTCCGCCAGCCAAGCGAGACGGGACCGCTCGTCACCCTCGAGCACGGCCCCTATGCCCTGACCGTGGCGCCGGGCTTCGGCGCGCGGATGGTGTCGTTCCGCCATGCCGGCCGCGATCTCCTGCGGCCGACGCCGGACTCGGTGCTGGCGAAGCCGGTCGTCTATGGTTTCGCGGGGTTTCCACTGATGCCCTATTCCGGGCCGCTCTTCGGGCCGGGCTTCAGCTTCGCCGGCGTCAGCTACATCCTCGAGCGAACTGTTCGCGAGGAGCCATCGGCCACCCATGGCGATTCCTGGATCGCCCCTTTCGGGATTCGCCACAGGACCAGCGATGCGCTCGAGCTGGAGATGACGCATGAGCCGGGCCCGGGGACCTTCCCTTTCGGGTATCGGGGAGAAATCCGCTATTCCCTGTCGGAGAACGGGCTTTCGGTCCTTCTCCGGGTGAGGTCGCGCGATCATCGTCCCATGCCGGCCGGGCTCGGCATCCACCCCTATTTCCCGAAGCCGCCCGGCACGCGGCTGCGCTTCGCCTCGATCGGCGTCTGGCCGGCCGATGCGCCGGAGGCGGTCAGCCTCGGCTGCCAGCCGCTCAGCGAGGGCCTCGATTTCGGCAAGGGCCCCGACGTCGCGGAGATGGTTGTCGATCGGCTCTATGAGGGCTGGGATGGGCGGGCCGAGCTCACCGCCCCCGATGGGTTCCGCACCGTGATCGAGGCCGATGGCGTGCTCGACAAGATGCAGATCTATAGCGCCTGGGACTATCCCTATGTCTGCGTCGAACCGGTGAGCAATGCGAATGACGGCTTCAACCGCATGGCGGCTGGGGTGCCCAGCCACGGCGTCCGCGTGCTCGATCCCGGCCGCGCCATCGAAGGCACCGTGCGCATCTTCGCCGCCGGCGATCGGTGAGGCGCCTCAGAGCTCGGCGTTGACGATGAAGCCCGCATCGACCAGGAGCGTCGCCGAGGTCACGTAGCTGGCGTCGTCCGAGAGGAGGAAGGAGACGACGGAGGCGATCTCCGAGGGCTTGCCGACCCGGCCCAGCGCGATGCGCTCGAGATAGTATTTCAGGACATCCGGCTGCTCGAACAGTCCCGCCGCCATGGGAGTATCGATGGCGCCAGGCTCGATGGCGTTGACGCGAATGCCATGCTTGCCGAGGACGGCACCCAGCGCCTTGGCCAGCATGCTGATGGCGCCCTTGGTGCCGCAATAGGCCACCTGGGTCGGCGCGCCGACATGGGCGGAGATGGAGCTGGTCATGACGATGGCGCCGCCATGCCCCTCCGCCACCATCTGCCGGGCACCCTCGGTGCAGACGACCCAGCCGCCGCGGACATTGGTCTCGAAGAGATTGTCGAACTCCTCGATCGGCGTGTTGTCCCAGGTCATGAACGGGTTGATGCCGGCGTTCGAGACGACGTAGTCGAGGCGTCCGCCGCGCTTGGCCACCGTCGCGACCATCGCCTTCACCTGGTCGGGATCGCGCATGTCGGCGGCGACGTCGAAAGCCTCGCCGCCGGCCGCCTTGACCTTGGCCAGGGTTTCCGCGGCGCTGAGATCGGGCCTGCGGTTCACGGCGACGAGCGCCCCTTCCGAAGCGAGCCTGACGGAAATGGCCTGTCCCATGCCCTGCGTCGCGCCGGTCACGATGGCGACCTTGCCGGCAAAACGGCGTTCCATATGCCTCTCCCTCGTCGGATCGGGCCGATCAGAACATGGCAAGCGGATTCCATGGACAGCCCGTGGCGCCCGGCAGGCGCAGCGGCAGGCCGACGACCATGAACTCCCATCGTTTCTCTTCGAGGCAGGCCTGATGCAGCTCCTCGAGCTGCAGGCTGTCGGAAACCAGCATGCCCATCGCCGTCAATTGCAGCGCATGGATCGGATAGGGCATGCCTTCCACATTGCTCGGCACCGTCTCGCCATCGCCGTCGGGCAGGAAGGCCGCGATCTTGCACTCATGCATCCAGGGCACGGTGTCGACATGCAGACCCGCCTTGCCCTGGCCTGCCGGCGGGTAGTCATTGCTCCAGGGGCCGAGCGCCAGCCGGCGCGCATGATGGCCGGTGCGGAAGACCAGGATATCGCCTTCGCCCAGCCGCACAGCTTGGGCCTTCTCGATCTCCTCCAGCTCCGCGCGGGTCACCGCCTCGCCGGGCTCGAGCCACGGGACCTTGCGGTGATGCGCCGCATCCAGCATGACGCCGCGCCCGACGATGCCCTTGTTGTAGGCCGCGATGCTGCCCCAGTCCGAGCCGCGCGAGGTCAGGAGCGAAACCGGCTTGCCGTTGTAGAGCTTGCCCTTGTACCCGACGTGATTCAGCGCATCGACATGGGTATGGGCGTCGCCATGGCTCGCCATGCCGAGATAGCACATGCCGAAGGAGAGCCCGCTTTCGCTCACCGGCAGATCATGCATCAGGGACATGAAATGCACGGCTGGGTTCGGATTGTCCGGGCCTGCCTGCTTGTTGATGGGGATCGCCATGGAGACGCAGCGACCCTTGCGGACGAGCCTGGCGGCCGCGGCGACCTTGTCCGGGGTGATGTAGTTGAGGGTGCCGAGCTCGTCGTTCTCGCCCCATTTGCCCCAGTTCTTGATCTTCTCGAACATGGCGTCGAAGG
>DATBBO010000230.1:0-10199 GCA_036270995.1 Dongiaceae bacterium
ATCCTCATGTATCTCTCGGCCCAATCGGTCATGGGCAGCGGCCTCGATGCCATGGCCTGGGCCTCGATCATCCATCAGGCGAGCCGATTCGACCCCGCGATCCTAAACCTCGCCTTCGTCTTCCTGCTGGTGGGCTACGGCACCAAGGTTGGTCTCGCCCCCCTGCATGCCTGGCTGCCCGACGCCCATGCCGAGGGCCCGACGCCGATCTCCGCCGTGCTCTCGGGCCTGCTGCTGAACGTCGCCCTCTACGCGGTGCTGCGCTTCAAGATGCTGCTGGCAGCAAATGCCGCGGCGCTGGCGCCCGGCCCCATGATGGTGACCATGGGGCTCTCCTCCCTGCTGCTCGCGGCCTTCATGCTCTACCGCCGGCGCGACATCAAGCGCCTCTTCGCCTATTCCTCCATCGAGCATATGGGCATCATCACCTTCGCCTTCGGCATGGGCGGGCCGCTGGCGAATTTCGCCGGCCTGCTGCACATGACCATGCACAGCCTGGTGAAGTCCGGGATCTTCTTCGCCGTCGGCCATATCGCCCAGGTCAAGGGCACACAGCGCATCGGGGAGATCCGCGGGTTGACGGCGAGCCATCCGGCGCTGGGCTGGGGCTTCTTGATCGCCGTGGTGGCCATCGCCGGATTGCCGCCGCTCGGCATCTTCGTCAGCGAATTCCTGGTGGTCACATCGACCATGTCGCGCGTGCCCTGGCTGGCGCTGCCCCTGGTGGTGGGGCTGCTGGTCGCCTTCGGTGCTCTCATCCTGCGGCTGCAGGGTGTCGCCTTCGGCACCCCCTCGCCCCAGCCCTACAAGCCGGTCGGCGCGAGCCTGACGCCGCTCTGGGCCCATCTCGGCCTGGTGCTGGTGGCGGGCCTGCATCTGCCAGGCCCGCTGGTCCAGTGGTTCCAGACCGTGGCGAGGCTCCTCGGGTGACCCAGGGGACAACCGAGGCGATGATCCAGGACCTGCCCGCCTTCCTCGCGCGCCTCGCACCCGCCCGGCCGGATCATCGCCCCTGGCCGCGCCACGATCTCGACCGCGCCGGATGGCAGGCACTTCTGGACCGCCTGGCGAGTAGCGACTGGTCGCTGCTGGGGCTCTGGGGCGAGAGCGAGGCCGTGCATCTCGCCCTTCGCGACGATGCCGCAATCGCGGTGGCGAGCCTCTCCTGCCCCGAGCGCCGCTATCCCGCCGTCTCGATCCACCGGCCGAGCGCGATCCGCCTGGAGCGCGCGGCCCGCGATCTTTTCGGCCTCGAGGCCGAAGGGGCGGCAGACAAGCGGCCCTGGCTCGATCATGGCCGCTGGCCCACCTCGCGCGCCGGCGCGGCCGAGCCCTACCCCTTCCTCGCCGCCGAGGCGACCGGTGCCATCCTGCATCAGATCCCGGTCGGTCCGGTCCATGCCGGGATCATCGAGCCCGGGCATTTCCGCTTCCACGTCAATGGCGAGACGGTGGTGCGGCTGGAGGAGCGGCTGGGCTATGTCCATAAGGGCATCGAATCCCTGATGGCCGGGCGCGCGCCGCTGGAGGCCGCGCGTCTCGCCGGCCGGCTCTCGGGCGACAGCACCGTCGCCCATGGGCTCGCCTTCGCCCGGGCAATGGAGGCCGCCCTCGACATCGCAGCACCGGTGCGGGCCCAGTGGCTGCGGGCGCTGATGGCCGAGCTCGAGCGTCTGGCCAACCATTTCGGCGATATAGGCGCGATCTGCAATGACGCAACCTTCCCTCTACTGCTGGCCCAGTTCTCGCTGCTGCGCGAGCAGGTGCTGCGCGCGGCCAAGGATTGCTTCGGCCATCGCCTGATGATGGATTGCGTGCTGCCGGGCGGCACCGCCGTCGATCTCGACGCGGCGGGCGCCGCGCGCCTCGGCGAGCTCGCGCGCGGCCTTGGCCCCAGGCTCGCCGCGCTCGCCCATGTCTATGAGACCAAGCCCTCGCTCCTCGACCGCACCGTGCTGACCGGCATCGTCAAGCCGGAGCTCGTCCATCGCTTTGGCGCCGGGGGCTTCGTCGGCCGCGCCTCGGGCCGGGGCCAGGATGCGCGGCGCAATCCCGGCTATCCGCCCTATGACGAGCTGGACTTCGCGGTGCCGGTGCTGATGGAGGGCGACGTCAACGCCCGCCTGCAGATCCGTCTGCAGGAAGCCTTCGAGAGCCTGAAGCTCATCGAGCAGATCCTCTCGCGCCTGCCTGAGGGGCCGATCGCCTGCGAGCTGCCGCGCCGGTCCGGCGAGGGCATCGCCCTCGTCGAGGGCTTCCGCGGCGAGATCATGACCTGGCTCAGCCTCGATGCGGAGGGTCGCATCACCCGCTGTCACCCGCGCGATCCCTCCTGGTTCCAATGGCCGCTGCTGGAGGCGGCGATCGAAGGCAACATCGTGGCGGATTTCCCGCTCTGCAATAAGTCCTTCAACGGCTCCTATTCGGGACAGGATCTCTAGGGCGATGTGGAAGCTGATCGCCCGATCCCTGCTGCATCGCCCCGTCACGATGAAGGGGCCCGAGGCGCTCCCCGAGAGCCTGGATCTGAAGGCGCGACAGAAGCTCGGCCGCAGCCTCGCCATCCGTCAGGTCGATGCCGGGAGCTGCAATGGCTGCGAGCTGGAGATCAACGCCCTCAACAACCCCTATTACGATCTGGAGCGCTTCGGGCTGAAGTTCGTCGCCTCGCCGCGCCATGCCGATGTGCTGCTGGTGACCGGCCCGGTCACGCGCAACATGGCCGAAGCGCTGCAGCGGACCTATGCGGCGACACCGGATCCCAAATGGGTGGTGGCGGTGGGCGACTGCGCCTTCGATGGTGGGCTGTTCAAGGAGGGCTACGCGGTTTCGGGCGGGGTCGGCGCCGTCGTGCCGGTCGATCTGCACATCCGCGGCTGCCCGCCCGATCCGGTCGCCCTGTTGCAGGGCCTGCTTGCCCTTCTGGAGCGGCTGGGCTAAGCCATCGGCCGGCCGCAGCCCGGCGGAGGATCCGCGATTCCGGGAGCGGCATTCAGTGGATTTCCTCGGGGCCGCGCGCGAATATGCCGCCCCGCCGGCCAGGACTCGAGAATGAAAGTCACCCCGACCGCGTTGCCCGATGTCAAGATCTATCAACCCAAGCGATTCGGCGACGCGCGCGGCTACTTTTCCGAGTGGTACAACGCCCGCAATTTCGCCGCGGCGGGGCTCGACCAGCTCTTCGTGCAGGACAATCTGGCTTTCTCCGCGGCGAGGGGGACCTTGCGGGGCCTGCACTACCAGAAGCCACCCCATGCCCAGGGCAAGCTCGTCGGCGTGCTGCAGGGTGCGATCTTCGACGTGGCCCTCGACATCCGCCGCGGCTCGCCGACCTATGGCCAGCATGTCAGCGTCGAGCTCAGCGCCGAGCTCGGCAACCAGATCTTCGTGCCGCCGGGCTTCGCCCATGGCTATTGCACCACCCGGCCCGATACGCTCGTCACCTACAAGGTGACGGATTTCTATCATCCCGAGACCGAGGGCGGTCTGCTGTGGAACGATCCGGACCTCGCCATCGCCTGGCCGGTCGACAGCGCGCCTCAGCTGGCGGAGCGCGATGCCCGGCTGCCGCGCCTGGCCGAGCTCGGGCAATCGCCCTTTGCCTATGAAGGAAGCCGCTGAATGGCCCCACGCATCCCCATGACTGCGCGCATCCTCGTGACCGGAGGGGCGGGCTTCATCGGCTCCGCCCTCTGCCGCCACCTCATCGCCGAGACGGACGCCGCGGTCATCAATGTCGACAAGCTGACCTACGCCGCCAATCCGCAGTCCCTGGCGCCCATCGCCGGTAATCCGCGCTACGCCTTCGAGAAGGTCGACATCTGCGACGGCGCGGCGCTGCGCCGGGTGTTCGAGCGCTACCGCCCCGATGCGGTCATGCATCTGGCCGCGGAGAGCCATGTCGACCGCTCCATCGACGGGCCGGCCGCCTTCATCGAGACCAACGTGGTCGGCACCTGCATCCTGCTGGAGGCGGCACGCGACTATTGGCGCGCCCTCGATCCGGAGCGCCGCGCGGCCTTCCGCTTCCTTCACGTCTCCACCGATGAGGTCTATGGCAGCTTGGGCGAGACGGGGCTCTTCCGCGAGGACACGGCCTATGCGCCGAACTCGCCCTATTCCGCCAGCAAGGCGGGCGCCGATCACCTGGCGCGCGCCTGGTACCACACCTTCGGCCTGCCGGTGATCGTCACCAACTGCTCCAACAACTACGGCCCCTGCCAGTTTCCCGAGAAGCTGATCCCGCTGATGATCATCAATGCGCTCTCGGGCCGGGAGCTGCCGGTCTATGGGCGCGGGGAGAACCGGCGCGACTGGCTGCATGTCGAGGATCACGTGCGCGGGCTCTGCCTGGCGCTCGAGGCGGGAAAGCCTGGCGGCAAGTATAATTTCGGCGGCGGGGCGGAGCGCAGCAATCTCGAGGTGGTCCGCGCGATCTGCGCCATTCTGGACCGCCGCCATCCCGACGGCGCCGGCCCGCGCGAGCGCCTGATCCGCTTCGTCACCGACCGGCCCGGCCACGATTTGCGCTACGCCATCGATGCCAGCCACGCCGAGCGCGAGCTCGGCTGGAAGCCGCGCGCGAGCTTCGAGAGCGGGCTTGCGGCGACGGTCGACTGGTATATCGAGAACGCCCCGTGGTGGCAGCAGGTGCAGGGCCGCTATGACGGCGGGCGGCTCGGCCTCGCGCGCTGAAGAGCCGCCGCAGAGCCATCGCATGTGGCTGGCCTGTCTCTTACCTTCGTCATCCCGGCGAAAGCCGGGATCCAGGGTTGCAAGAGCTCGCTGGTTGCCCTGGACCCCGGCTTTCGCCGGGGTGACGGGTGAGATGCGGCCACTACAATCCGCTTGTTGGCGTCCTATGCTAAGTCCCGGATGAAGCGCATCCTCGTCATCGGCCGCTCCGGCCAGCTCGCCCGCGCGCTTGCCGCGGCGGACTGGCCGGCGGACCTTGCGGTCGATTGGCGCGGCCGCGCGGAGATCGATCTCGCCCGCCCTGACGCGGCGGGCGCGGCGATCATCGCTGCGAAGCCCGATCTGGTGATCAACGCAGCCGCCTATACCGCCGTCGACAAGGCGGAGAGCGAGCCCGAGCTCGCCTTCACCGTCAATCGCGACGGCCCGGCGGCTCTCGCCGAGGCCTGCCGCGCCATCGCAGCACCCCTCATCCATGTCTCGACCGACTACGTCTTCGACGGCAGCAAGGCCGGCGCTTATGTCGAGGAGGATCCCGTCCATCCCGTCTCGGTCTATGGCGCGAGCAAGGAGGCGGGCGAGAGCGCCATCCGCGCCCGCCTGCCGGCCCACGTCATCCTGCGCACGGCCTGGGTCTATGCGCCGCTCGGCCAGAACTTCGTGCGCACCATGCTGCGCCTCGGGCGCGAGCGGCCGGAGCTCCGCGTGGTCGACGACCAGACCGGCTGCCCCACCGCCGCCGCGGAGCTGGCGCTGGCCGTGCGGGCCGCGGCGATAAGGCTGCTCGAAGGCGGCCGCGACCATGGCACCTTCCATTTCTGCGGCGCCGGGCAGACGAGCTGGTTCGGCTTCGCCCAGGCCATCTTCGAGATTGCCGGGGAACCGCGGCCCCGGATCGTTCCCATTGCGACGAGGGAGTACCCGACCCCGGCGCGCCGGCCGGCCAATTCGGTGCTGGACAGCGCCAAATTCGCCCGCCTCTATGGGGTGACGGCGCGGCCCTGGCGCGACAGCCTGGCCCGCTGCCTGAAGGACATCGCAGCGCTGGGATAAGGGACGAGATGAAGGGAATCATTCTGGCAGGGGGTGCGGGCACCCGGCTCTATCCGGTCACCTACGCGGTCAGCAAGCAGCTGCTGCCGGTCTACGACAAGCCGATGATCTACTACCCCCTCTCCACGCTGATGCTGGCCGGCATCCGCGAGGTCCTCGTCATCACCACGCCCCGGGATGTGGAGCGCTACCGCGAGGCGCTGGGCGACGGCCGGCAATGGGGAATCGAGATCGCCTATGCCGAGCAGCCGCGCCCCGACGGGCTGGCGCAGGCATTCATCATCGGCCGCGATTTCCTGGCGGGCCAGCCCGCCGCCCTCGTGCTGGGCGACAATCTCTTCTTCGGCCATGGGCTCAGCGAAATCCTGCATCGGGCCGGCGCGGTGACGGAAGGCGCCACCATCTTCGCCTATTGGGTCGACGATCCGGAGCGCTACGGCGTCATCGAATTCGACGAGGAGAGCCGCCCGATCTCGATCGAGGAGAAGCCGAAGGCGCCCAAATCGAACTGGGCGGCGACGGGGCTCTATTTCTACGGGCCCGATGTGGTCGACATCGCTGCCGAGGTGAAGCCCTCGGCCCGCGGCGAACTCGAGATCACCGATGTGAACCGCGCCTATCTGGAGGCGCGGCGCCTTACGGTCGAGCGCCTCGGCCGGGGCTTTGCCTGGCTCGACACTGGGACCCATGAATCCCTCCTCGAGGCCGCCGAGTTCGTGCGCGTCATGGAGCGCCGCCAGGGATTGAAGATCGCCTGCGTGGAGGAGATCGCCTTTCGCCGCGGCTTCATCGACGCCGATCAGCTCGTAACTCTGGCCGCCCGCCTGAAAGGCACCGACTACGCCCGCTATCTCCAGCGCATCGCGCGCGAGGGCTAAGCCGCCTCGAAGCTCTTACTTCCGTCATCCCCGCGAAAGCGGGGGATCCAGGGCCATGGGACAGCACCGGCTGCCCTGGATTCCCGCATTCGCGGGAATGACGAGGAAGAGGCCTTGTCTTCAAACTGACACGCCCTTGTGGGTTTCCGCCCCTGCGGATTTCGGCTAGCCTCGCGCCCCGTGAGTGAAGCCGCAGCCCTGTTCACCGTCCTCAGGCAATCGGCCGATCCCGATGCCGTCGCGACGATCGAGAAGATGGTCCGCGATGCGCCCGATCACGCGCTCAACAAGGTCAACGCCCTCGACCTCGCGGCGAAATCCGGGATCGAGGAGGAGCGCCTCATCGCCGCCTTGCTGCATGCGGCGCGGATCGGCCTCTTCGAGATGTCATGGAACGTCATCTGCCGCAGCTGCGCAGGCGTGCTCGACGCCAACACCACGCTGAAGACCCTCGACCAGCCGGAATATAAATGCGCCTTCTGCGCCGCCACCTACGAGACGACCCTCGACAACATGGTGGAGGTCACCTTCACTGTGAGTCCGCGGCTGCGCAAGATCGCCGCCCACAATCCCGACGATCTGCCGGCCGTCGAATACTACCGGCAGATCTTCTGGAGCTCGGGCATCGACCTGCCGGCCGATTACGAGAGGCTGATGAAGGCGGTGACGCTCGAGATCGTCGAGCTCCCGGCCGGGGAGCGCGCGATCCTCTCTCTGCAGCTTCCGGCGGGCAGCGTCATCGTCTTCGATCCGGTGACCCACACGGCGCAGTTCCTCGAGGTGAAGGGCGAGCCCTCCAGCGAACGCCAGAACCTGTCGCAGATCCTGAACGACCTCCGCGCCGCGCCGCTCGTCACGGAGATTCGCCCGGGCCCGCTGCGCCTCGTCCTGGAGAACCGCACCAGTCACCGTGTGCTGCCGACCGTCTGGGTCGCGGACAAGACCTTGGAAGGGCTTCTGGGACGGCGCAGGCCCCAGCTGACCGCCAAGCGTCTGCTGACCAATCAGACCTTTCACGACATCTACCGCACCGACACGCTCGCGGTCGATCAGCGTCTCAAGATCACCAGCCTCACCTTCCTCTTCAGCGACCTCAAGGGATCGACGGAGCTCTATGACCGCGTCGGCGACCTCGTCGCCTTCGATCTGGTGAAGGAGCATTTCCGCGTGCTGAACGACATCATCGCCTCGGAGCGTGGCGCCGTGGTCAAGACCATCGGCGATGCGGTCATGGCGACCTTCGCCACCCCCGACAGGGCCGTCGCCGCCGCGATCCGCATGCGCGATGCCATGAGTGATCTCGGCGCCCAGCGCCACGAGAAGGACCTGCTGCTGAAGATGGGCATCCATGAGGGCCCTTGCCTCGCCGTCTCTCTCAACGACCGCCAGGACTATTTCGGCCAGACCGTCAATATCGCTTCGCGGGTGCAGGCGCTCGCGGCCTCGCGCTCGATCGTGGTGACCGAGCAGGTGGTGGAGAATCCCCAGGCATCGGCCTTGCTCGAGACCAGCGGCCTCAAGCCGGTGATGCGCCGCACGGCGCTGCGCGGCATCTCCGACGAGGTCGCGGTCTACGAGATTCCCTAGCCTCGTTGCTAAAGTGGGCGAAGAAGAACCCTCCGCGAACCCCCTTGGACCCGGCTCTGGGCTGCGGTTTCTCTTCGCAACCTTTCTCATGGCCGTCGCCCTCTACCTTGCGCGGGTCGTCTTCGAGCCGATCACCTTTGCGCTTTTCGCCGTGGCGCTCGTCTGGCCGTTTCAGAAAGCGCTCAAAGCCAGGCTTCCGAAGGCCGTCGCGCTCGGCCTCACCATTCTTCTGGCTCTTCTCGTCATGCTCGCGGTCGCGGCGGCGATCGTCTGGAGCGTCGACGAAGTCGTTTATTGGACCTTGGCCAATCTCGCGCGCTTCCAATCGCTGTACACGCGATGGGCCGATTGGCTGGAGGGATATGGCATTCACATAGCCGAAGGCTTGGCTCAGTACGATACCCGGGCGTTCATCGGCCTCCTCCACGCCGTCGCCTCGCGCGCAAACTACTTCGTCGGCTTCTGCGTCGTCGTTTTTCTCCTGCTGACATTTGCTCTGACCGAACTGGACAGTTTCCGGGCAAGGCTGGATGCGCTGGCGCCGGAAATCGGATGGGATAGCTCTCGAACGGCGGCGGAGATCGCCGGCAAGATCCGCAGATACATGCTGATAAGGACCCTGGCCAGCGTTCTGACGGGCCTGGCCGTATTTGTCTTCACGATTTCCATCGGAATGGATCTGGCGGTCGCTTGGGGAATCATCTCGTTCGTCTTGAACTACATCCCCTATCTGGGGCCCCTCATCGCCGTGGTTCTTCCGGTGCTTTTCGCCAGTGTGCAATTTGAATCCTGGCAAATGGTGATCATCATCTTTGGCGGCCTGTATCTGATCCAGTTTCTGATCGGCAGCTATCTCGAACCCATCATTGCCGGCAGGGCCCTTGCAATCTCACCGCTCGTGATGCTGGTTGCATTCTTCTTCTGGGCCTTTCTCTGGGGAGTCCCTGGCGCGTTCATCGGCATCCCCGTGACGATCGCGCTTTTGACCGTCTGTGAGCAGCATCCAGCACTGAACCGGCTGGCGCGATTGTGTTCTGCGCCCGATTGAGGTGGCCTTGTCCAGGATCACGCGGATGACGCTCACAAAAAAGTGCGGACGGATGATCCACATGCTCTCCCGCAAGGGAGGCGGGGATCTCAAGCTATATCGGCTGTGAGATCTTCATCACTGGCTGCATGAATCTCGGCGAGCTCCGCGGTGCTTCGAAACAGCAGCCAAAGACTGAGGGCGAGGACAATCACCTCAACCAGCATCGTGAAGATCAGGCCCATGAGGCCCAGAATGTCGCTGGCGGATACCCAGCTCGCCGGCCCGCCGCTCGTCGTCTGGAACACGGGGATACCGGCCTGCGGCGCACGCAGGAAGTAAAACAGGAGCTGGGTCACCTCGAACATCATCACCAGCGCGGAGAACACGATGCTGACCGTGCTTGCTGCGACGCCGATCCAGGCAATGCGTTGAGCGGAGGATACCCGTGGGCGCCGATCCGGCTCGGCGTTTCGACGCCCAAGGCGTGTGTATCGGTAGAACCAGATCGTGGTGAACGCCAGCAGCAGCAGGCTTCCCATCGACAAATACTGGAGCAGAGCGAAGCTGCCGCGCGTGCCGACGCCGCCCTTGCTGAACAAGAGGGCGTAGATCAGGAGGGCGACCGGAACCGATCCGATTGCGATCTGCAACCAAAAGCCGATCCACCCGAGACGCGAGAACAATCTGGCGAGACCGCCGCTGATCGATGGCTTCGTTCCCAACATATCGGCATTTCCTGACTGCCGGGAAGGCCAGGGATTTTAGCAGGAGCTGCTGAGGAAATCTTTATTCGTCAGGTGCTCGAACGTCTTCAGGCAGAACGCGGGTCTGCACAGGCGGTAGCTTCAGGCGCGGAAGGAAGGCCGGGAGCCAACTCTTCGCCGCCTAATTCCGCTCCAGCACCCCTTCCAGCGGGAAGGTCAGGCCCAGGCTCTTCCAGAAGCCCGCGACCTGCT
>DATBBO010000231.1:0-9368 GCA_036270995.1 Dongiaceae bacterium
TGTTCAACTCCGCTATGTCTATGAAGCTCCTCCAGAGGCAGGGGCGGGGTTCATCGCTTGCCCTCCCACTCTCAGGGTACGCCGATTCACGCACCATGCTCGAAGCCATGCCACCCCTTGGTCGTTGGCCCGTTCCCAATGCAACTGGCCTCGCAACCCGTGAGAAGCAGCCCCAAGGGATGCGATCGGAAGAGCACTTCGCCTCGATGCGCGTCGGGCCTCCTGCGCCTACGGCGTGACCATCTCGTGCCGCTGGCCTGGGTCGCCTTGAGAGTCGGGTAGCCGGTTCCCTGGGCCGCGCGAGACAAAGTGGATTTCGGGTGGCCCTTTCAGATGCAGGTCGCGTTGAGGAAACGGGATCTCGATGCCCTGCGCATGAAAAATGTCCCAGATTCGCAGGAAGACATCGCTCTTCACGTTGGAGACGCCGTTCTTCGGGTCGTTGATCCAGATGCGCAGTTCCAGATTGATGCCGTTATCGCCGAAGCCCTTCAGCAGGCATAGCGGTTTCGGCTCCTTGAGGACGCGCGGCGCCTCGCTTGCGGCCCCCTGGCACAACTCGATCGCCTGGCGCACATCCGCACTGTAGGAAATCGCCACTGGCAGTTTCAATCGTACCTCGGCCTTGCTGTAGGACCAGTTTATCACCCGTTGAGTTATCAGTTCGTCGTTGGGAATCAGATATTCGGTCGCATCGCGGGTGACAACGGAGACGTAGCGCGCGCCGAGCGCGCTCACCCAGCCGTAAGTGTCGCCTAAAGAGATGACATCGCCAGGCTTGATCGACTTGTCGATCAGGATTGAAAGTCCGCTTATGAAATTCGAGACGGCCTTCTGTAAGCCGAAGCCGATGCCCACGCCCACCGCACCTGTGAACACCGCGAAGGCCGTGAGGTCGATGCCCACGGTCCTCAGGGCCACGACAATCGCGATGATCACCAGGGAGATCTTGAGCAGCTTCGCGATCAGCACCTGCAGCGAGGGCGTCAGATTGGGCAACGAGGTGATGCGCCGCTCCAGAAGGCGGCTTGCTGCCGTCGCGAGCCACAATAGAACAGCCAATGAGAGCATTGCCTTGACGAGAGTGAGCGCGGAGATGCGCAGACCGCCCAGTGTGATAGCGGCCTTGTCCAACATCGCCATTGCCGGGTCGAGCAGGCCCAGGATGTTGAGTGCGGCGATGGTCCAGACGACCAGCGTCAGGAACCGCGACCACACAGGATCGCGCACCAGAGATGCGCTCAGCCGTATCGCCACCCAGGCGGTCAAGAGATTCACCACGATCGTTATGATCGGATGCGGCAAGCCGGCTTGTAATGTCATCAGCACCGACAGCCACAGGAGAGCGAGCCAGGCAATTGGCGACGCCAACGGCGCGAGGGCGGCGGCAATGCGCCGCAACTGCACTTCGTAACGACGTCCCTGTGTGACGCGTTCGAGAATGGCTTGGGCACGAGGCGCTATTGATCGCGCACCAAGAAACGCTGCAATCACGACGATCATCTGGCCGATCGTGCTCACGCTGAGCAGGAACGCATTGGCGGTGAGCCAGCTCCGACCGGCGTCCAGCTCGGTCACATAAAACTGCGGATTAAGCATCTGTTCCATGGGTTCCCTCCCTATGTAGACGACGCTTAAAGGCCCTAGGCATCTCCAAGGTTTCCCAATCGATTGCCGGTCGTCTTCTGCGCGGCATTCGACTGTCACGGCAAAGGGGGAACTGGATTTCGGTATCGGGAGATCCCAGCTATGTCGTGAGCGATTCGACCGCGCAGGTGGTCTTGCCGACCGCACTGATCGCAGTTGGGCTGTGAGAAGGTGGGTTGGGCTGGGTCAGCGTGATGCAGCCCGATCGATCGACAGGAGAAGGCGATGTCCGAGAAAGCGAGATTGCTCTACGCCAGCACGAACGGTGATCGCTGGTTTCTCGTCCGCTCGGAGGCGGGCCGCGCGCTGATCAGGCACTGCGCCAACCAGCCATCCGGGGGGAAGGTCGAGGAACTTGATGTCGGTGAATTTCTCATTCGGGGCCCGCGTGGGCCTGAACATCAGGAGTTGCTTCGCCTGATCGGAACCTTGGCGGAGAATCGCTGAATCGATGATCGAAACGCCCTGACAGGGGCAGGGCGCAGCCTCTCCTTTCTCCCGTCATCCCGGCGAAAGCCGGGATCCAAGGTTGCAAGAGCTCGCTTGTCGCCTGGACCCCGGCTTTCGCCGGGGTGACGATTGGGAAGGGGAGGGGCTGTGCATCTTTCGATTGACAAATACGCTTTTTACGCATAAGCTATAAATCTAGCCTGCTCTCTCCGTCTCCCGCACGAAATTGAACCGCCGCCCACCGGCTGCAGGCTGGTGCTAACGCAGCCTGTCCGTAGTTTCGTGTCTCACCTCAGCGGCGCAGTCCAGGCTGGCCCGGCTGTAAATCCGCTGTAGAAACAGCCAAGCATTCTTTCCTCTCCCGCGCTTCGAAGCTGAGGCGGCCGGGCGAGGGTCACTCAAGCCCAGTTTCTGAACTATGGGTCCCCCTCTTCCTTCAAAGGACGGGAGCGGGGATATGTCGAAGGCGGGATTGCCTGCAGATTCCCTGCAGAAGCAGATGAGGAGGAGCGAAGGCCTCACCCCCCGATCAGCTTCAGCCAGGACTCCTCGTCCAGCACGGTGACGCCGAGCTCGGCGGCCTTGCGGGCCTTGGAGCCGGGATCGGCGCCCACCACCAGGTAATCGGTATTCTTCGAGACCGAGCCCGCGACCTTGGCGCCCAGCGCCTCGGCCCGGGCCTTGGCTTCAGGGCGGGTCATCTTCTCCAGCGTGCCGGTGAAGACCACCGTCTTGCCCGCGACCTTGGAATGGGCATGAGCGGCAGGTGCTGCAAAATCCTCGGCCGTTACCTCGCGCTCGAGATCGTCGAGGATGGCGAGGTTATGGGGCTCGGCGAAGAAGCCGATGATGTCGGCGGCGACCGAGGGGCCGATGCCCTCGATGGAATCGAGCTCCTGCAGCGCCGGGCTCTCGGGGTCCTGGGCCTCCTGCATCGCCTTGCGCCAGCGGGTGAGCGAGCCGTAGTTGCGGGCCAGCAGGCGGGCCGTGGCCTCGCCGATCTGGGGAATGCCGAGGGCGTAGATGAAGCGGTCGAGGGAGATCTTCCGCCGCGCCTCGATCGCCTCCATGAGCTTCGCCACCGACTGCTTGCCCCAGCCCTCGCGTTCCTCGAGATCGGCGCGGTGGCGCTTCAGGCGGAAGATGTCGGCCGGCGACTTCACCAGCTTGTCCTCGAGGAAGGCGGCGACATGCTTGTCGCCCATGCCCTCGATGTCGAAGGCGTTGCGGCTGACGAAATGGCGCAGCCGCTCCGCTGTCTGGGCGGCGCAGATGAGGCCGCCGGTGCAGCGGCGCGCCGCTTGGCCCGGCTCGCGTATGGCGAGGCTGCCGCAGACCGGGCAGTGATCCGGGAACTTGTAGGGCTTGGAGTTCTTGGGCCGCGCCTTCTCCACCACCGCCAGGATCTGGGGGATGACGTCGCCCGCGCGCTGCAGCAGCACGCGGTCGCCGATGCGCACATCCTTTCGGGCGATCTCGTCCTCGTTGTGGAGCGTGGCGCGGGAGACCACGACGCCGCCGACCGTCACCGGCTCGAGCTCCGCTACCGGCGTCAGCGCGCCGGTGCGCCCGACCTGGATGCGGATGTCGCGCAGCAAGGTCTCGGCCTGCTCGGCCGGGAATTTATGGGCAATAGCCCAGCGCGGCGCCCGGCTCACCATGCCGAGCCGCTCCTGCCAGTCGCGCCGGTCGATCTTGTAGACCACCCCGTCGATGTCATAGGGCAGCTCGGCGCGCTGGGACTGGATCTCGGCGTAGAAGGCGAGCGCCTCCTCGACGCCGCTGCAGAGCCTGGCCAGCGGATTGACGGCGAAGCCCCGCGCCTCGAGCTTCTTCAGGAACTCGGACTGGCTGCGGCCCAGCGCCGACTCGTCCATCTCGCCCGGCGAATAGGCGAAGAAGTGAAGCGGTCGGCTTTCGGTGATACTGGGGTCGAGCTGGCGCACGCTGCCGGCGGCGGCGTTGCGCGGATTGGCGAAGAGCGGCTCGCCCGCGGCCTCGCGGCGCTCGTTCAGCTTGGCGAAGGCGCTGCGGCGCATATAGACCTCGCCGCGGACCTCGAAGACCTTGGGCGGGTTGCTGCCCTTGAGGATCTTGGGCACATCCTCCAGGGTCTTCAGATTGGCTGTGATGTCTTCGCCCACCGTCCCGTCGCCGCGCGTGGCACCCTGGATGAGCTTGCCTTCCTCGTAACGCAGGCTGGCGGAGAGCCCGTCGATCTTGGGCTCGGCCATCACCGCCACGGGCTCCTCGGCCGGCAGGCCGAGAAAACGGCGCACCCGGGCGAAGAAGTCGCGCACATCCTCTTCCGCGAAGGCATTGTCGAGGGAGAGCATGGGGAGCGAATGGCGCACCTTGGCGAAGCCCGCGGCGATGGGGGCGCCCACCTTCTCGCTCGGGCTGTCGGCGCGCTTCAGCTCCGGGAAGCGTGCCTCGATCGCCTGATTGCGCTGGACCAGCGCGTCATAGGCAGCATCGCTGATCTCCGGCGCATCCTTCTGGTGATAGAGCTCGCTGTGATGGGCGATCTCGGCCGCGAGCTCGGCCAGCGCCTTCTTCGCCTCGGTCTTGGTCAGCTTCTCCACCGGCTTCGTCTTCGCCGCGGCATCCTTCTTCGGCTGCTTCATGCGGAACCTCCTGCGGCGATCAGCCGGTCCGCCGCCGCCCGTGCCTCATCGCTGATAGTGGCACCGGAGAGCATGCGGGCGATCTCCTCACGGCGCGCCGGCCCGTCGAGGGCGGTGGCGCCCGTCACGCTGCCGCCCTTGCCGGCGCTCTTTTCCACCCGCCAATGGTGGCGCGCCTGGGCGGCCACCTGCGGCGAGTGGGTGACGACGAGAAGCTGCCGGCTCTTCGAAAGCCGCACCAGGCGCTCGCCAACGGCGGCGGCGGTCGCACCGCCGATGCCGCTATCGACCTCGTCGAACACCAAGGTGGGGGCGCTGCCGGAGGCGGCAAGCACCACCTTGAGGGCCAGGAGAAAGCGGGCCAGCTCGCCGCCCGAGGCGATGCGCCCGATGGGCCCCGGCGCCGCACCGGGATTGGTCGCCACCTCGAAGGCGACGCGCTCCATTCCCTTCGGCCCCCATTGGCCCTCGGCCAGGCTCTCGATGCGGGTTGCAAAGCGCGCCTTCTCGAGCTTCAGCGGCGCCAGCTCCGCCTGCACCGCCTTGTCGAGCCTGACGGCCGTCTTGCGCCGGGCGGCGGAGAGACGCTCGGCGGCCGCGACATAGTGCCGGCGCGCCTCGGCCTCCGCCTTGCCCAGCTCGGCGAGGGAGCCGCTGCGGTCGTCGAGGCGCGCGAGCTGGGCGTCGATGCGCAGGGCGAGCGCTGCGAGCTCGTCCACCGCGATGTTGTGCTTGCGGGCAAGATCGCGGAGCGCGAACAGGCGCTCCTCCAGCTTCTCCAGCCGCCGGGGATCGGCATCGAGATCCTGCGCCAGCCGGTTCAGCAGATCGATCGCCTCTGCGAGCTCCGCCTGCGCCCGGTCGAGGGCGGCCAGCGTCGGCTCGAGCCGGCCGCCCGCCTTGTCGGAGATGCGGTCGAGGCGCCGGCGGGCCTGGTTGAGCAGGGTCTCGCCGCCGCGATCCCCGGCGAGATCGCCGAGGGCCGCCTCGAGAGCCTCGCCGAGCCGGGCGCGGTTCATCATCAGGCTGCGCTCTTCGGCCAGCTTCGCTTCCTCGCCGGGCTCGGGCTTGAGCGCCGCCAGCTCCTCGGCGGCATGGCGCAGGTAGTTCTCGTCGCGCCGCGCGGCTGCGATCTCCGCCTCCGCCGCCCGGCGCGCTTCGCTCGCACTCTGCCAGCCCTGCCAGGCCGCGGCCACGAGGGCGGTGTCATGGCCCCCATGGGCGTCCAGCATCTCGCCATGGGTCGCGGGATCGAGCAGGCCGTGCTGCTCGAACTGGCCGACGATCTCCACCAGCGCATCGCCGATCTGGCGCAGCAGGCCGACGCCCACCGGCTGGTCGTTGACGAAGGCGCGGCTACGGCCATCGGCGCCGATCTGCCGGCGCAGCAGCAGATTGCCCTCGAGTTCGAGCCCCTGCTCGGCGAGAAGGACGGCCGCGGGATGCTTCGCCGGCAGCTCGAACTCGGCGGTCACGCTCGCCTGCACCGCCCCCCGCCGCAGGAGCCCCGCATCGGCGCGGGCGCCGAGCGCCAAGCCCAGCGCGTCGAGAAGGATCGATTTGCCGGCGCCGGTTTCGCCGGTCAGCACGCTGAGGCCCGGGGCGAAGGCGAGGTCGAGGCGGTCGATCAGGACGATGTCGCGGATGGCGAGGCCCAGCAGCATCGCCCGGGATTTCAGAAGACGTCGCTGAGCCAGGAGCCCGACTTCTTCTCCGGCTTCAGGTTCTTCTCTTTCAGCAGGGCATAGCTCGCCTAGTACCAGCTGCTGCCCGGATAGTTGTAGCCCAGCACCGCCGCGGCGGTCTGGGCCTCGTCGGTGACGCCGAGCGCCAGATAGCATTCGGTCAGGCGCTCGAGGGCCTCCGGCACATGGGTCGTGGTCTGGTACTTCTCCACGACGGTGCGGAAGCGGTTGATCGCCGCAAGCCACTCCTGCCGGTTCTCGTACCAGCGTCCGATGTCCATCTCCTTGCCGGCGAGGTGGTCCCGGCTGAGGTCGATCTTCAGCGTCGCGTCGCGGGCATAGGCCGTGCCCGGGAAGCGGTCGACCACCTCCTGGAGGGCGGCCAGGGCCTGCTGCGTCGTCTTCTGGTCGCGGCGCACATCCTGGATCTGCTCGTAGTAGCAGAGCGCCTTCAGGTAGTAGGCATAGGCGGCATCCTTGTTGCCGGGATGCAGGTCGAGGAAGTGGTCGATGGCGCTGATCGCCTCGTCATAGCGATTGCCGCGGTAATAGGCATAGGCATCCATGATCTCGGCCTGGGGTGCTATGGCCGAGTAGGGATGCTGCTTTTCCACTTCTTCGAAGAATTTGGTGGCGTCGCTGATGTTGCGCGCCTGGAGTGCGGCCATGCCCTGATTGTAGAGGGCCTCGGCGGGCTCGTCGGGGATCTGGTTCGGGTCCTGGGTGTCCGAGCTCGAGGAGCAGCCGGCGAGCCCGGCGCATAGCAGGCCGCCGATCAAAGCCAGGGCCGTGGGACCCGGCAGCGGTCGCATGCGATGCTTCATTCGTCTCTTGTCTCGCCTTGAATTCCAGCTCGAGCGTGGCGGAGCGCACTATAGGCAGCGCGCGCGGCCCTCTCAAGCGGCAGGGTCAGCCGCGCAGGCCTGCGACCCGCTTCGGTTCGGGGGAGGGCGAGCCTGCCGCGTTGGAATCGCTCCAGCACCAGGCATCGCGGCGCTGGAACAGGGCTCTCAGCAGCCGATGGTTGAGCTTGTGGCCGGAGCGGCGGCCTTCGAAACGGCCCATGATCGGCGCACCGGCGAGATAGAGGTCGCCCAGCGCATCGAGGGCCTTGTGGCGCACGAACTCGTCGGGGAAGCGCAAGCCCCCCTCGTTCAGGACGCCGTCATGGGTGACGACGATGGCATTCTCCAGGGAGGCGCCGCGAGCGAGCCCGGCGGCCCTCAGCGCATCGACCTCATGCAGGAAGCCGAAGGTCCGTGCCCGGCTCAGCTCGTTCTTGAAGGCGCCGTCCACCAGCTCGATCTCGCAACGCTGGGGGGCGATGGCCCCGGCGCCGTAATCGACCTCGAAGTCGATGGAGAAGCCCTCGCCGGGCCTGAGCGACACGCTCCGGCCCCCGGCCGAAAGGGTGACCGGGCGCAGGATCTTGACGAAGCGGCGCGGCGCCTCGAGCTCGACCACGCCGGCGCATTCGATCATGAAGACGAAACCCCAGGCGCTGCCGTCCATGATCGGAAGCTCGGGCCCCTGGACCTCGATCAGGAGATTGTCGATGCCGCCGCCGGCGAGCGCCGCCATGACATGCTCGATGGTCGCGATCTGCACGCCATCGGCTTCGATCGCCGTGCACATCGGCATGTCGGCGACATGACGCCAGTCGGCGGGGATCGAGACGCCCCGGCCGGCGAGATCGGTGCGGCGGAAGACGATACCTGTATCGGCGGGGGCGGGGATCATGGCCATGGAGACATGCCCGCCATGGTGGAGCGCCGTGCCCGAGCAGTGAATTGCATTCTTTAGCGTGGTCTGCCGCTGCAGCGGGCGCTGGTCGGGCGCCGGTCGTTCTTTATGACTCATCAATGACTTTCTTTCGAGACCGGGTCGGCTTCCCCCGAGCACCGCGGGATCCCCGGACCGGCGCACGAGGCCCGGATCCGGGGTTCCAGTGACTGACGGACAGCCTATTGCCCTTTCGGCTGCCCGTCCAGTTGCCCCTCCGGGCCCTCTAGTTCGCCTGACGCCTCAAAAAGGCCGGGATGTCAAGCAGATCTTCCTCGGCCCGGCTGGTTGCCAGACGGTCCTTGGGGTCGAGCCCGCTGAGCCGCGGCTGGACCGGCGGGGCCGCCGGAGCCGTGGCTGCCGGGGGCGGTGCCGCCGGCGCCGCATAGGACGCCGCCGGCGCTGGGGGCTGGCTGGGCGCCGGCTGAGGCGCCGGAGCAGCCGGCCGGGGTGCCGGGGTGGTGCGCATCTGCGGCATTACCGGCTCGCGCTGTTCCGCCGGCGCCGGTGACCCCGAGGCCGATGATGTAACCCGGGACCAGGCGCTTCCGGTCACGCGGCTGAAGAGATTGGGCATCTTCCGGGGCTGCGGGGCCGGCGGCGGGGCGGCGGCCTCGACCGGGGCGGCCGGAGCCGGGGCGGCTGCCGGCGGCATCCGCTCGACCGGCGGCGGAGCGATGAAGGGCTTCTCCGCCGGCGCTGTCCGCTGGGCGGCGGGCTGGGGTGCCGGCTGCGTCCGGGCAGGCTGGGCCTGCATGGTCGGGGCCGGTTGCGCCATGGCCGCCTGGGTGAAGCGAGGCGCCTCGGCGACCGCCGGTGCCATGGCGGGCGCGGTTGCCGCCATGGTGACGGGCTGGGCGGAAAGCGCGTTGGCACCTGCCGTCTCCCGGCGGATCTCCATGGCGGCGGGGGCGATCGCGAGACCGGGCTCCGCCATCATGGCATGTCCGGCGGCCGCGCGGCCGGTGCCGGTCACGAGGCTGAGTGCGACGGGGCGCGGTTGCTGCGCCGCCATGCTCTCGATGCCGGTGGCGACCACGGAGATGCGCACCTTGCCTTCCAGGGTCTGGTCGAAGGTCGAGCCGAAGATGATGTTGGCCTCGGGATCGACCTCGCTGCGGATGCGGTTGGCCGCCTCGTCGACCTCGAACAGGGTCATGTCGAGGCCGCCGGTGAT
>DATBBO010000232.1:0-8351 GCA_036270995.1 Dongiaceae bacterium
TGTTGCTTCGGAGGACATGCCAAACCCCACCGCGGAGAAATAGCCAACCACTTATGATAGCATACTTCCATCTCGATCGACCGTCTGGACTTGCCGATGGCCATCTCGTCCTTGCGCCATGTCGGCGGCGATATCGAAAAGGGTTATCCCTTGGACTCAAACGTCGAGGAGCCAGTGCGTGCTCTCGCTGCTCCATTGGCCGCTGACTGCGCGGACCAAAGTGTTTCCACCTCCGACGCGGCGTTCAGAGGATTGCGCTACTTCACGGCTCCCTGGGTGATGCCGGCGATGAATTGCCGGGAGAGCGCGATGTAAACCAGGGTGATCGGCAATGCCGCAAGGGACAGGCCGGTGAAGAGCACGCCCCAATTGGTGGTGAACTCGCCCATGAAGACCGTGAGCCCCTGGGGCAGGGTCTTGAGATTGTCGGAGGTGATGAGGATCAGCGGAAAGAAAAAGTCGTTCCAGATCGGCACGGCGTTCTGGATGGCGACGATCACCATGGCGGGGCGGGCAAGGGGCAGCATGATCTGCATCATGATGTGCCATTCGTTGGCGCCGTCGACGCGCGGGGCTTCCTCAAGCTCGCGCGGCAGGGATCTGAGGAAGCCAGTCATGATGAAGACAGCCGAGGGAATCCCCATGGCGACATAGACCAGCACGAGCCCCGCATAGGTATCGAGGAGATGCAGGGTATCGAGCTGGATGAACAGGGGAATGATGGCGAGCTTCAGCGGCACCGTCATGCCGCTGAGGAAGAACATCAGGATCAGCGCATTGCCCCGGAACTCGTAGCGGGCGATGGCATAGGCGGCCATGGTGCTGAAGACCACGATCAGGACGATCGAGGCGGCGGTGACGCCGATCGAATTGGCCAGATAGCGGACGAAGTTCGTGTCCGTCCAGACCTTCTCGGCATTGGCCAGAGAGAAGCTCTCCGGCATGGCGAAGGGCGAGGTGAAGATCTCGGCGTTCGTCTTGAAGGAGGAGATCACCATCACGAAGAGCGGGTAGACCATGATGAAGGCGTTGAGCAGGAGCACCGCCTGAATGCCGCCATTCTTCAGGAATTCGCCGGTACGAGCGGATGGCCTCACATCTGGACCTCGCGCCGCCTGAGAATCCGCAACGCCACGACAGTGATGCCGGCGATGAAGATGAACATGAGAACCGCCAAGGCCGAGCCCTGCCCGAAGTCCTGGATGCCGGTCGTCGTGCTACCGAAGGCGGTGCGATAGAAATAGAGTCCCAGCACGTCGGTGGCACCGCCTGGCGAGCCGCTGACGCCGGCCATGATGTAGGGCAGCTCGAACCAGTTGAAGCTGCCGATGAAGGTGAGGATGCAGACGATCGTGACGCTGGGCCCGATCAGGGGCCAGATAATCTTGGTAAGCAGTTTGAAATCCCCGGCCCCGTCGAGCCGCGCGGCCTCCAGCACCTCCTTGCTGATGCGCTGCATGCCGGCCAGCAGCACAAGGGTCGGAAAGCCAAGCCAATGCCAGATGTTTGCAACGATGATGCTGCCCAGCGCGGTGGATTCATCGCCCAGCCACGCTCGTCCGGGAAGCCCCACCAGCGCCAGGGATTGGTTGACGAGGCCGAACAACGGGTGGAGGAACAGCTTCCAGAGGAAGCCGACGATGACGGCGGACAGGACCACCGGCAGGAACACGATCACCTGATGCACGCGGTGTCCGGGCAGCGCCTTCAGCAGGGCGAAGGCCAGGAGAAAGGCGGTGCCATTCTCGAACACCATCAAGGCGCAGAAGACGATGACGTTGTTGCCGAAGGCGTTGTAGGTCCAGTCGCTGAAGGGATGCTCCATGAGCACCCGGCGAAAATTCTCGAAGCCGATGAATTCGGCGGGCCTGAGGCCGTTGAAGCCGTAGAAGGACAAGCGCAAAGCCGAGAGAAGCGGCCAGAGGACGAAGACCGACATGATCAGCGCCGCCGGCAGAAGCAGAAAGACGATCCAGATCGTTCGGCGCCGCGGCCAGTAGAAGCGCGCGCGGCGCCGAACGTCGCTCATGTCACTTGCCCTGGAAGGGCGGGTACCATTTGGCGATGCCATTGGTCAGGTCGGCGGCCAGCTGTTCCGGCGTGATGCTGCCGGCCATCATCTTCGTGATGTCGCCTTGGAGCAACTCCGAGCCCGTGGGCTTCTGGAAACGGAAGTAGACCACATTGATGTGGGGCATGGCCGATTGGTTCAATGCCGCCACCTGGGACAGCATCGGGTCCTTGATTTCCACGCCCTTGATCGGCGAGATGTTGCCGAGCAGCGAGGCCTGCTTGTCGCCGAAGGCCTTGGTGCCCATGTAGTTGACGAGCTTGAGCGCGGCCTCCCTGTTGGGCGAGGCGGCGTTCACCGCATAGCCGCCGTCGAAGAACTTGGTGACATAGCGCGGATCGCCGGCCTTGGGCGAGGGCGGTGCGATGAAATCCATGTTGATCTTCGGATTGGCCCCCCGGTAGGTGGCGATGTCGAAGCTGCCGCCCGCCAGCATCGCCGCCCGGCCCGTCAGGAAGAGCTGGCCGGCGGTGTCGTAGTCGACGCCTTCAAAGCCCGGCGGCATGTAGTCGCGCAGCTCCAGCAGCTTGCCGAGAGCAGCCACGTAGCGCGGATCCTTGAAGGTCGTCTTGCCCGTGGTCAGGTCCTTGACGAAGTCCGGCCCGAGGAAGGGGTTGGTGAAGATGGCCACGAACATCTCGTTGAACCAGTTCGTGCCGAGACCATTGGCGAGCGGGATGATGCCCTTCGCCTTCAAGGCCTTGCTCACCGTGATGAACTCGTCCCAGGTCGTGGGCGGCGTGAGGCCGGCCTTGGCGAAGACATCTTTGTTGATGAAGAGCCCAAGCGTCTGGGAGGCGAAGGGCAGCGAATAGAGCTTTCCGTCGCCGTTGTAGCTGCCCGCGATCAAGGCGTCGGGCGGCATGTTGGCGATTGAAGGGACGCTGGCGGAATCCAGCGGCACGAAATAGCCGGCCTTCACGAAGGGAACCAGCCAGCCATAGGCGTGGGTGTGAATCACGTCACCGGCATGGCCGGCGGCCAGCGCGGTTGACACGATGGTGGGATAGTCATCGTCCGGGAAGGACTCGAACTTGACGGTGATATCCGGATTGAGCTTGGTGAAGTCGGCGAACATCTCCTGATAGGCTGCCTTGTCTTCCTGGCGCCATGTCCAGAAGGACACCTCGGTGGCGAGTGCCGCGGTCGCCGTCAAGCTCCAGGCGGCCATTGCCGCCAGCGCAATCCGTCCAATGCCCCTGATCTTCATTCCCGACCTCCCTTGCGCCTGATGGCGCTTGTGACGATCGGGAGAGGAAATCATAGTTCTTGCCTCTTGGCTAGATAGTTCGTAAAGCTTCCTAACTATCAGCCGGCATCGCCTTCCGGCCTGACCTGTTGGCGGAGCGGGGAAAAGACCGTGATTGCAGGCGTCGATATCGGCGGGACCAAGACCAGGGTGATGCTTGCGCGCGGCGGCAAGCCTGTCGCCGATCGGACCGTGCCGACCGATTCCTGGCGCATCCGGCAGGTCGACCCTGACGGCAAGGCACTGGCCGGGCTCGTGAGGGGGCTTTGCGCGGAAGGGGGCCTGGCAACCGACGATCTCGGCGCCGTGGTGGTGGGCGCCCATGGCTGCGACACGGACGCCCAATGCCGGCAGTTTCAGGCCAGCCTCGCGCGCCACCTGCCGGGAATCGTCCAGGTCATGAATGATTCCGAATTGATGGGCCCGGCCGCCGGCTATTTTGGCGGCGTCAGTGTCGTCGCCGGCACGGGCTCGATCGCGGTGGCGCGGACGCCGGAGGGTCGCATGCTGGTCGCCGGCGGCTGGGGCTGGATTCTCGGCGATGAAGGGAGCGCGCCGGCGCTCGTGCGCGATGCCGCCAAGGCGATCCGCCGCGCGATCGATGCCGGTGACGCCGCCGATCCCCTGACCGATGCCCTCATGGCGGAACTGGGAACGGACGATCCCACGATGCTGGGCCGTCTGCTCAACGATACCCGCAGCGCAGTCACATGGGGGCGTTATGCCAGCGCCGTCTTCGCGGCCGCCGATGCGGGCTCGCGTCTGTCGCAGACCGTCATTGCCGAAGGCGGGGCGGCTCTGGCCGAACTCGTCGCCATCCTCATCAAGCGCGGCGCGGATGCCACCAGCGTCGTCGCCGGCGGCGGCGTGATCGTCGAGCAACCCCGGCTCATGGAGGCTTTCAGGACCGCGATGAGAGGCGTTTCCCCGGAGAGCAAGGTCGTCCTGCTGCGCGAGCCGCCGGTCATGGGCGCCCTCGCTCTGGCCGAGCGTGTCCTGCAAGATGCAAGTCTTCCCGGATCAGGGACGGGCAGGAGATGACCGCGAACATCGCCACCCAGCGCATCGGCTATCGCGACGCCGTCGCCCGCCAGCCCGAGAGCCTCGAGACTGTCCGGGCCTCCGTCACGGCGGCGCTGGACGGCCTCGACCTCAGCGGCTTTCGCGGCAAGGCCATCGGCTTTGCCGGCATCGGAGCCAGCTACCAGGCGGCGATCGCAGCGGCCTTCTTCCTGCGCGTCCGGGGCGTTCGGGCCTATGCCTATTGCTCGACGGATCTTTACGACGCCGTCGATGCGGCGGCGGACGCCTTCGTTGCGCTTTCTGCATCGGGGCAGAGCCGCGAGATCGCCGAGGTGATGCAATTGCGGGCGAAGCTTCCGCGCATCGCAATCTGTCGGAACGGCGACAATCCGCTGGCGAAGGTCGCGGGTGCCGCCATCGCATACAATTCGGGCGCGGACAATGGCGCCAGTTCCACCGGCTATACCGGCATGCTGCTGGCCATCGGGCTGCTGGCGGATCGCATTCTGGGCGGGCCGTCTTCAGCGGATTGGGCGCGCCTTCCCGCTACCGTCGCAGAGACCCTTGTATCCACGGCCGGCCCCGCCAGGCAGGCAGCAGATCACCTGGCGCGGCGCGCGTCCATCGATCTGGTCGGAGCCGGTGCTGGCTACGCTACGGCCGGCGAGGCCGCGATGCTCATCCGCGAGGCGGTGCGGGTGCCGGCGGCCGGGTGGGATACCCTCAACTATCTGCATGGGCCAATGGAGTCTCAGGACGTCCGAACCGGCCTCATCGCTTTCGGAACGGGCCGGGAAGTGCAGATCGCCCGTGATGTCGCGGCCTTCGGTTGTCCCTCGGTGCTCATCACAAGCCGAACCGACCTGCCTCAAGACGAGAACCTTACGGTGCTTTCCGTTCCGGGCTCAGGCAATGCAATCGCCGATGCCGTGATCGAGATCGTTGCCGCCCAGCAGATCGTCGCCGAGATGCAGGATGCGGCGGGCCTGACGAACATCACCTTCCGCTATCGCCAAACGGACACAAAGCTGAAGCCCTGGTCGCCGACGGAATTGTAGGGCCGCCTTTTCGACCGCTCAGCGCTCCAAAGCGGGCAGGACGACGGCGGGATGGCCATTCTCGCCCAGGATGAGAGCAAGGCCGTAATCGGCGGCCAGCCGCATGGCACCGAGCGCGGTGCCATTGGTCCCGAGCGAACTGACTGCGATCTCGGCTGACCATGTCAGCTGCTTCATCACCCGTTGGACCTCCTGGACCATGAGAGGGTTCTGTCCGACACCGCCGCCCAGCACGATCAGACCCGGGTCGAGCATGCCCACGCAGGCGGCCACGAGGCGCCCGATATCCTGGGCGTGGCGCGTAACCCAGAAGAGCGCCTGGGAGGAGCCGGCTTCGGCGCGGGCGAAGAGCTCCTTCGCGGAGGAGGGCGGCTGGCCCTCGGCCTCGGGCCAATCCCGCGCGCAACGCCGGATCAGCGCTTCCGATCCCAGGTAATGCTCCAGCCCCTCGCGGCTTGGCGTCTCCGTGGGGGACCAGGGGAAGGGAAGCCGGCCGATCTCGCCGGCCGCCCCGTTGAAGCCGCGGAGCAGCTTGCCATTGACGACGATGCCGAGACCGATGCGCACACCGACCTGGAGATAGGAGAATTCCGCCCGGTGCCTGGCGGCGCCGTAGTGCATCTCCCCCAGAGCGGCACAATTGACATTGTTCTCGAGGATGATCGGCGCGGCAAGGCGCTCCCGCAATTGGCGCAAGACGGCCTCCGGCCCCTTACGCTTGGTCCGGCCGAGCCTGTGGGTCGAGACGATGCGCGGAACCGCGACCGCGACGCTGCGAAGCGTGGTGTATTTGTCGCCTACGGCAAGCATGGTTGCCCGGGCAACGGAATCGATCACCTCGCCGATCTCTCCGACTGTCGCCTTGCTGCACCTGGGAATGCGCTCCTCGATCGCCGCCAGCGGACTGTCGTCCAGCGAATGCGCCACGGCGCGAACCTGGGCCTCGCCGACATCGATGCCCATGACATATCCCGCCACCGGCCCGAGGCCGTAGATCGTGGCGGTGCGGCCCGTGGCACCCTTGTAGGCGCCGAAGGAGACGACGAGACCTGCCTTGCTCAGCTCCGATACCGCCGCCGACATGGTGGGCTTCGAAAGCTCGAGAATGGCGCCCAGCTTCGGGCGGGTAATGGGACCCTGCGCGGCCAGCAGCCGCAATACCGCGCGGGCGCTTTCGGTGAGAGGGGGCACAGGGGGAGAGAGCATCGAGCCGGTTTCTTGCACAGAGAATGGAGAGGACCTTTGCCCACTATAGGGGAAATCACCATGTCGTTTCTGGCGATTCCAGCCAGGACTGCCCGGTCCTTGTCCTCCGGTTGCTGCTCGGCCTACCGTGCTCGCACCGCCTCGAGGCCATATCTGTGACGCCGGTCAAAGATCGAGGACGATTTCGCCCTGGGGTCGGCAGCAACAGATCAACGCATTGCCATCTGCCGGCGGCTCGACGGGCTCCGGCCCGTAGCCGACGGCGCCGATGATGAGCCCCGTCTCGCATGTGTGGCAGACCCCGGTCCGGCATGCCCACCGCACGGGCACATCGCACGCCTCGGCAAGCTCGAGGATGTTCTGGAACGCTGGGGACCAGCGGACATCGAGGCCGCTTCGCGCGAAGGACACCTGCGGGCCGACGCCGGCAGGCCCGGCCGGGGGGTGCGGCGCCGCGCGCGCCGCCGCGGCGATGCCCGGGGTGATCGACGGGGCCGGACCAAAGATCTCGGTGTGGATGCGATCGGCCGCGACACCCCAAGCCGCAAGTCCGGCGGTAAGGTCGTTCATGAAAGCGGGCGGACCGCATAGATAGAAATCACCTTCGCCCGGCACCCCGAGTTCCTCGATCGCATGCACGTCCAGGCGCCCGGGCGCGTCGAAATCGACACCCGACCGGTCCTGCGGACTGGGCGCGCTGTAGCGAATGTGGCTGTGGCTGCGGGGCAGAGCCTTGAGAAGGTCGCGCGCCTCCGCGGAAAACGGATGCTCGCGACCATCGTGCGCGCCGTAGATCCACCATACCTCCCTCGAGGACGGCCCTGCAGCCAATGCATGGAGCATGGCGAGCACCGGGGTTGCGCCGACGCCAGCACTCAGCAGGACGACGGGTCCCTCGCCTGGCCGCAGGGTGAAGCCGCCGCGCGGCGCGCTCACATCCAGCAGGTCGCCAACCTGGACTCGCGTGTCGATGTAGGCTCCAGCCGCGCCATGGGCGTCCCGCTTGATGCTTATCCGATAGCGATCGTCGCGCGGCTCGCCCGACAGCGAATAGCTGCGCAGCAGAGCGGGCAGATCGGGTACCGGCCTCAGCCGCAGCGCAATGAACTGCCCGGGCAGGCCCGCCGCCACAGGGCGCCCATCGGTCGGCTCGAGCAGCAGCGAGATCACGCTGGCGCTCTCGCGGTACTTGTCCGATATCCGCAGGGGGCGGAACCCCGACCAGGCGGGAGGTGGGCCTGCCGCCGGGCTAAGCCCAGGGTTTCCCGTCACCGCGCCGCCGCCTTCCTCCCGGTCGAGCAGGGCCTGCAAGGAGGCGCGCCATCCCGTGCTCAGCGCCGGGATGCGCAATGCCCGCTCGATCCCGTTGCGCGGATGACCGGGCTTGTACAGCAGGGCATCGATCTCGGAGACGGTCATGCGCTCCGGACCCGTCGCGACCTGCACGATCTCGTCGCCGGCGCCAACGTCTCCCTCCTCCAGAACGCGGAAATAAAACCCGGGCTTGCCGTCCGCGACGAGAAGAGCCGCCGTTTGCGGCTCGCTCATGCGGATCCCGACCCGGTAGCAGGTAACGCGCGGCTGCGTCACCTCGAACAGGGCGCCGCCGACCCGGTAGCGATCGCCGATGCACACTTCGTCATCCGAGAGTCCTTCGACGGTGAAGTTCTCGCCAAATTGCCCGTAGCTGAAATCGTCGCGGCCGAGCCGGCTTTTCCAATAGGTGTAAGAGTCGATCTGATAG
>DATBBO010000233.1:0-1746 GCA_036270995.1 Dongiaceae bacterium
CCTTGGCCGCGCCGGTCGATGACCCGCCCGTCGCCGGCAAGGGCCCAGGCCCGGAGGTTGGTGGTGCCCCAATCGGCGAGAACGCAGGAGATGTCGCGGTTCACGGCGGTCACGGTGGCTGAGCCTATCCCACTTCGCATCCCAGGCGGGCGATGGAAGACGGGAGCGAGAGTGACTCGCATCTCCAATTTTGTCATACAAAAGATGGATCGACGATCCGCCTTGCCGTAGAATGCTGGCCAAAGCCAACCGGCCATGCGAAGAGTGCCGGGCGAGATCATGCAGAGGAAAGCTGTCGTCCCCCGACCTGCGGAATTGCGCCGCGAGAACTTGCACCACATCCTGGCGCAGGACATCGGTGCGCGCATCCTGAAGGGCGAGTTCGCCCCCGGCTCCCTCCTCCCGCGGGAAGCGGAATGGGGCCGCAGCTACGGAGTCAGCCGCACTGCCGTGCGCGAGGCCATCAAGATGCTCATGGCCAAGGGCCTCATCGTCTCGCGGCCCAAGATCGGCTCACGGGTGCAGCCGCGCAGCAGCTGGAATCTGCTCGACCGCGACGTGCTTGCCTGGTATTGCGCCGCCACCGACTATTGGCATTTCCTGGCCAGCGTGCAGCAGGTGCGTCGCATCCTGGAGCCCGAGGCCGCAGCACTCGCCGCCTCGAACCATAACCCGGATCAGCTCAGCGCGATCGAGGCGGCCTTCGACGACATGCGCATGGCTGAGTCGCTCGGCCTCTGGAACGCCGCCGATGTGCGCTTCCATCTCGCGATCCTGGCGGCGGCGGGCAACGAGCTCCTGGTGCCGCTGGGCTTCGTGATCGAATCCGCGCTCAGCAACATGTTCGACTACACCGGGAGCCATAACGAGGACATGCGCTCGGCGCTCGCGCTGCATGAGGATATCCTGCGCGCGATCCGCCAGGGCCGGCCGGCTTCGGCGCGGGTGGCCGCGCGGCGGCTCCTGAGCGACACCGACCGCGTGATCGGCGTCGGGGATCCGAACCAGGACGGCACTACCAGATCCAGATCAACCTCGAGCAAGAGCAAGGGCGGACGACGACATGCCGGATGACACGGTGAAGAAGAAGAAGCTGCGGTCGCAACACTGGTTCGGGGGCGCCGATCGCGACGGCTTCCTGCACCGCAGCTGGATGAAGAATCAGGGCCTGCCGGACGACAGCTTCGACGGGCGGCCGGTCATTGGCATCTGCAATACCTTCTCCGAGCTCACCCCCTGCAACGCGCATTTCCGGCTCATCGCCGAGCATGTGAAGAAGGGCGTGATCGAGGCTGGCGGGACACCGCTGGAATTCCCGGTCATGAGTCTGGGCGAGACCAATCTGCGCCCCACCGCCATGCTGTTCCGCAACCTCGCCAGCATGGATGTCGAGGAATCGATCCGCGCCAACCCCATGGACGGCGTCATCCTGCTGGTCGGCTGCGACAAGACCACGCCCTCGCTGCTGATGGGCGCGGCGAGCTGCAACCTGCCGAGCCTCGCGGTCTCCGGCGGGCCGATGCTGAACGGCCATTACCGCAACCAGCTCATCGGCTCGGGCACGGCGGTGTGGCAGTTCTCCGAGGCGGTGCGCGGCGGACAGATGACGCCGGCGGCAATCCCCTCGAATTCCCGGTCATGAGCCTGGGCGAGACGAACCTGCGGCCGACCGCCATGCTGTTCCGCAACCTCGCCAGCATGGACGTTGAGGAATCGATTCGCGCCAACCCGATCGACGGCGTCGTG
>DATBBO010000234.1:0-1903 GCA_036270995.1 Dongiaceae bacterium
CACCATGGCTGTCGAGCTGACGCGCTACGGCGTGCCGGTCCGCATCGTGGATAAATCGGCCGCGCGCACCGACAAGTCGAAGGCGCTGGTGCTGTGGAGCCGCTCCCTCGAGCTCTTCGAGCGCACGGGCATCGTCGACCGCTTCCGCGCGGCCGGCATCATCTGCCATGGCGCGCGCATGTCCACGGGCAAGGAGCTGATCGCCGACATCTCGCTGGACGGTATCCAAAGCCCCTATCCCTTCGCCCTGATGATCCCCCAGAGCGAGACCGAGCGGATCCTGGAGAGCTATCTCGAAGAGCTCGGTGTCAAGGTCGCCCGTGAGACGGAGCTGACCGGCTTCACGGCCGGCGATGACGGCGTGACGGCGACCCTGCGCGATGCAGCCGGCCGCGAGGAGACAGTGGCGGCGGACTGGCTGATCGGCTGCGACGGCGCCCATTCCGCGGTCCGACACGGCCTCGGCATGGAATTCGCCGGCACGACCCGGCCGAGCGATTGGTTGCTGGCGGATCTTCATCTCGAGGGGCTCAAGCCGGACAAGCTCGATGTCTGCTGGAATGCCCATGTCATCCTTGCCTTCTTTCCCATCGTCGAAGGCCGCTACCGCGTCGTAGCTGATCTGGGCGCCGCCGAGGGCGAGGGCCGGCGGGCCGATCCGACGCTGGAGGAGATGCAGGCTCTGGTCGACGAGCGCGGACCGGGCAACATCCACCTGCATGACCCCTACTGGCTCTCTGCCTTCCGGATCAACGAGCGCAAGGTGAAGGATTACAGCCAGGGCCGGGCATTCTTGGCCGGCGATGCTGCCCATATCCACAGCCCGGCCGGCGGCCAAGGCATGAACACCGGCATGCAGGATGCCTTCAACCTCAGCTGGAAGCTGGCGCTCGTCGTGCATGGCAAGGCCAAGCCCAGCCTGCTCACAAGCTACTCGCCTGAGCGCAGCGCGGTCGGCGATTTGGTCCTGCGCAATGCGAGCCGGCTCACCGATATCGCCGTCATGCGCAATCCCCTGGCGCAAACCGTGCGCAATTTTGCGGCCAGGATTGTGCTCGGCCTCTCCCAGGTGCAGCACCGCTTCGCCGAACAGCTGACGGAGGTGGACATCGCCTATCCCGAAAGCTCGCTCTCGGTGACGGCGGAGCACGCGCCGCATGGCGGCGAGCTTCCCAAGGCCGGCCAGCGCTGGCATGCCCCTGGCGATGGCGCTGCGCCGATCGGCGCGGGCGACAGGCCGCGCTTTGCACTTATCGGCGATCTGGCGGTCACCGCGAAGCTGACAGCGCGATTCCCGGAACTCACAGAAGCGCGGGCTTTGCCGGCCGGTGTCGATGGCCTCTGGATCGTGCGGCCCGACGGCTATGTCGGGCTCGTGGCGCGCCGCGACGACACCGCGGCAGCGGAGGATTATCTGGCGAGGATCGCGGCCTGAAAGGCCGGCCTACGCCGCCTTGACTCCGCCCTCGCGCTTGCGCCGGGCGATGTAGTCCTCGATCGCTTCGCGGCGCGAGGCCTCGAGCGGCGGCGGCTCGAATTCGGCAAGCAGGCGCTTCCACACGGCATTGGCGCGCCGCTCGGCCGGAGCCTCACCCTCCTGCCGGCGCCGTTGCCGGCGCCAGTCGAGCAGAGCCGGATCCTCGCCGCCCGGCAGCGGCGCCAGCATCGCCGCCATGTCCTGCAGCATCTCGGCATCGAGGATCGCCTTCTCGAAGGAGGCGACCAGCCCGCCCTCCAGCCAGCCCACGCTGTGGAGCAGATAATTGGCATGGCCCATGACCGAGCCCCAGATCGCCATCTGTGATTCATAGGCGGCCTGGGCATCCACCGCATTGGCGCTGCAGCAGTTGCTGGAGCGGAAGGGCAGGCCGTAGCGCCGGGCGAGCTGGCCGCCGGCGAGCGC
>DATBBO010000235.1:0-1662 GCA_036270995.1 Dongiaceae bacterium
AATCCGCTTCCCCGTCGCCGCGTCGAATAGATGCAGCCTTGCCTCGGGGAAGCGCAGGCGCACAGGGGCGCCGGGCATCAGCCGCGGTCGGTCGAGGGAGAGGATCTTCAGATCCTCGCCACCGAGATTGGCGTGGAGCAGCGTGGTCACCCCCATGGGCTCGACCAGATCGACCCGCGCCTCGATGGGCGCCTCCGGGCCTTCGGCGATCTCGATATGCTCCGGCCGGATGCCGAGCAGGATCGGCTGCTCCGCCACGGCGGGCACCGCGCGCTTCACGGGCAGAGTGAGGCCGCCGAGCCGGATCGCGGCACCGGCGCCGTTGGCGCTCAAGCGGCCGGTCAGGAAGTTCATGGCCGGCGAGCCGATGAAGCCCGCGACGAAGACATTGGCCGGGCGGTCATAGATCTCCAGGGGCGTTCCGACCTGCTGGACCACCCCGTCATGGAGGGCCACGATCCGGTCGGCCATGGTCATGGCCTCGATCTGGTCATGGGTCACATAGACGGAAGTCGCGCCGAGGCTCCGGTGCAGCTTCTTGATCTCGGCCCGCATCTGCTCGCGTAGCCGGGCGTCGAGATTGGAGAGCGGCTCGTCGAAGAGGAAGGCCTTGGGCTTGCGCACGATGGCGCGGCCCATGGCCACGCGCTGGCGCTGGCCGCCGGAGAGCGCGCGCGGCCGGCGCTGGAGCAGGGGCTGGAGCCCCAGGATCCGCGCCGTCTCCGCCACCGCCTCGCCGAGGCGCTCCTTCGGCGTGCGCCTGAGGCGCAGGCTGTAGCTCATATTGTCGGCCACGTTCATATGCGGATAGAGCGCATAGGACTGGAACACCATGGCGATGTCGCGATCCTTGGGCGCCAGATCGTTGACCACCGCGCCACCGATGCTGATGGTGCCGGCGCCGATCGCCTCGAGGCCGGCGATCATCCTGAGCAAGGTCGATTTCCCGCAGCCCGAGGGTCCCACCAGCACGATGAACTCGCCGTCCTGGATGGCGAGATCCATGCCGTGGAGCACCTTGACCGCTCCGTAGGATTTGCTGACGCCGGAGATCTCGATCGATGCCATGGCGCCCTCAGCCCTTCACCGCGCCGGCGGTGAGCCCGCGCACGAGATATTTCTGAATGAAGACGAAGAAGAGGAAGGCGGGGATCAGCGCGATGACGCCCGCCGCCATCATCTGGCCGAAATCGACCGAGAATTTGCTGATGAAGGAGAGGAGCCCCACGGGAAAGGTGCTCTTGTCGGTCTTGGAGATCAGCATCAGGGCGAAGAGAAGCTCGCTCCAGGCGGCGGTGAAGACGAAGCCGAGGGTGGCCGCGATCCCCGGCAGCGTGAGGGGAAGGGCGATCTTGCGGAAGGCCCCGAAGCGCGTGTCGCCGTCGATCATCGCTGCCTCCTCGAGATCCTTCGGGATGCCGTCGAAGAAGGACTGCATCAGGAAGGTGGCGAAGGGGACGTTGAAGGCCGAGTAGACGACGATGAGCCCGGTCAGGCTGTTGGTGAGATGGAGGGGCGCGAAAAGCTCGAAGATCGGGGTGATCAGCATCACCAGCGGGAACATCTGCGTGATCAGCATGAGCCCCACCATCCAGTACTTCCCCGGGAAGGTGAAGCGCGAGAGGGCATAGCCCGCGCCCGAGGCGACCAGCGTCACGGCGA
>DATBBO010000236.1:0-3200 GCA_036270995.1 Dongiaceae bacterium
ATCAGCGGCAGAGGTACCCCCACCATGGGGATCAGCCCCATGACCCTGGCCATGTTGATGAAGACATAGAGGAACAGGTTGCAGGAGAGACCGACGGCGATCAGCCGGCCGAACTGGTTGCGGCTGCGGAGTGCGATCGCGATCCCATAGCCGATGAGCAGCGCATAGAGTCCCAGCAGCACCAACCCGCCGACCATGCCGAGCTCCTCCGCCAGCATGGCGAAGATCGAATCGGTCTGGCGCTCCGGCAGGAAGCTCAGATGGCTCTGGGAACCCTGGAGGAAGCCCCGGCCGAAGAGGCCACCGGAGCCGAACGCGATCTTGGACTGCATGATGTGATAGCTGGCGCCGAGCGGATCGCTCTCGGGGTCGAGGAAGGTGAGGATTCGTTCCTTCTGATAGTCATGCAGGAATTTCCAGGCCACTGGTACGGCCGCCACCGCGCCCAGGATGACGAGGGCGAACTTCCAGAGCCTGACTCCGGCGGCGAAGAATAGTAAGGCGCCGCCCAGGATCAGCATGCCTGCGGTGCCGAGATCGGGCTGCATCAGCACCAGGCCAGCGGGCAGGAAGACCATCAAGGTGGGGATGATCAGGTAGTGGGGCTTGCCGATCTCCTCATAGCTGAGGCCATGGAAATACCGGGCCAGCGCCAGAACGAGCGCGATCTTCATCATCTCGGAGGGCTGGATCTGGAGAGGACCGATGGCAATCCAGCGCTGGGCACCCATGCCGGAATGACCCGCGATCTCCACATAGACGAGGAACAGGAAAATGATGCCATAGAGCGCATAGGCGTAGCGCAGCCAGAAGCGGAAATCGATCAGCGCGACAGCGATGAGGACGCAGAGGCCGGCCGCGAAGCGCGCCGCTTGGCGTGACATCCAGGGGTCGGTGTTGCCGTCGGCCGCCGAATAGAGCATGGCGAAGCCGAGGCAGGCGACGGCGGTGATGATCAGCAGGAAGCTCCAGCTGAAATGCCGGAGCTTCTCCGCAATCGTCAGATTGACGTTGCCGGAGCCGCCGGAGAATGAGGAGAAGCTGGCCATGGCCTGCCTAACCTGCCGAGGCCAGGCGGCGACCCTGGGGCGGGCGTGCCGGATCGCGAAGCTGGCATTCCAGCAGGATGTCGTGAGCGATCGGGCCTGCGTATCGCGCACCGGCCGAGCCGTGCTCGACCACAACGGAGCAGGCGTAGCGCGGCTGCTGGACCGGGGCGAAGGCAATGAAGAGCGCATGGTCGCGCATGGCCCAGGGCAGGTCTTCGTTCTTGCGCACGCCCATCAGGCGCTCCGCCATGGTAATCCGGCGAACCTGCGCGCTGCCGGTCTTGCCTGCCATCTCCATGCCGGGCTGGCTGATCCGCGCGTTATAGGCGGTGCCGTCCGGATCGTTCACCACTCGGCGCATCCCTTCCCAGACCAGCTTGATATGGTTCAGGTTGACTCCCATCGGCGCGAACTGAACCGCGGTCGGATCTGGTCCCGTCTCATCGGTCAGCTTGGCGGGCCGGACCAGGCGGGGCTTCAGGGCAAATCCGCCGTTGGCAAGCCGCGCCACCATCACCGCGAGCTGAAGGGGCGTGGCCTGGATGAAGCCCTGGCCAATGCCGGCGATCACCGTCTCGCCCGGATGCCAGCTGTCCTTGAGCGTCGCCTTCTTCCAGGCCGTATCGGGAATCAGCCCCGCCTTCTCGCCCGGCAGATCGATGCCCGTGGGCTGGCCGAAGCCGAAGCGTCTCGCCATGCCGGCAAGGGTATCGATGCCGACCTTGCGGGCGAGATCGTAGAAATAGACGTCGCAGGAATGCTTGATCCCGCCGAGCATATCGAGGGTGCCGTGGCCGCCTTTCCACCAGCAGTGGAAGCTGAGATTGCCGAGATTGAAGAAGCCAGGGCAGAAGACGCTGTAGCTCGGATCGACGCCGGCCTCCAGGGCGGCCATGGCCGTCATGGTCTTGAAGGTGGAGCCGGGCGGATATTGCCCGGCCATGGCTTTGTTGATCAGCGGATGGCCGGGATCGGTGCTGAGCTCCTGCCAGTCGGCGGGGCTGAGCCCGCGGTTGAAGACAGCGGGATCGAAGCTCGGCGTCGAGCCCATGGCCAGCACATCGCCGGTCATGATGTCGAGCACCACTGCCGAGGCGCTCGGCTGCGCCGACAGGCGCTGCTGGACATATTGCTGCAGCCCGATATCGAGGGTGCTGACCAGCTCCGCCCCCGGCTTGCCCTCATGGCGGTCGAGTTCGCGGATCACGCGGCCCAGCGCATTCACCTCGACCTCGCTGGTTCCCGCCGTGCCGCGCAGCTTGACGTCATAGACCTTTTCCAGCCCGCTCTTGCCGATGCGGAAGCCCGGAAGCTGCAGCAGCGGATCGTCGCCTACCTCGTTCTCCGCCGGCGTGCCGACATAGCCAAGCACATGGGATGTAGTGCCGCCAAAAGGATAGGAACGGCTTTGGTCCACTTCGATGCTGGCGCCGGGAAGGTCGGGGAGATTGACTTCCACGCGCGAGACCATGTCCCAGTCCAGATTGGCCTTCACCGTCATGGGAAGGAAGGCGCGCTGGTGCGCGCGGTCGCGCACCAGCCGGTCGATCTCCTCGTTGCTCAGCGGCAGAATGCGCGCGAGGGTCTGCAGCGTGTCACGCATGTTCGCCGTCTGCTCGGGCACGATGACGACGCGGTAGTTCGGGTCATTGATGGCGAGCGGCGTCCCGAAGCGGTCGACGATCTTGCCGCGCAGCGGCGGCAGCAGATGGAGGTTGACCCGGTTCTCCTCCGCCAGCAGACGGAAGCGATCGGTCTGGACGACCTGGAGGTAATACATCCGCCCAACGAGGACGGAGAACAGCAGCGCCTGTCCGCCGCCCAGGAGCACGGCCCGACGGGTGAAGGTCTTCTGGAGCTGCTGCGGCTGCTTCATGGGCGGGCGCCTCAGACTGCGCGCAGGAAGGCGCGCTGGGCCCGGGCGAAGAGATCGGCGATGGCGGGATAGAGGGCCAGGGTGATCAGATAGGCGAAGATCACCGGATTGGGGTCGAGTGCCGCACCAGCCACAAGGGAGGCGAAGACCCAGCCCACCCCCATCGCTCCGGCAGCGATCATCATGAAACCCCACCAGACGATGAGGAAGGGCTGGCCGACGAAGACCCGGCGCTGTGAGAGCGCAACGGCATAGACCAGCAGAAGCACGAGGGT
>DATBBO010000237.1:0-6734 GCA_036270995.1 Dongiaceae bacterium
GTTCCGTCGCTCTTGAAGGGTGCGCTCAGCACCACATTGGGAACGCCACGATGGCCGTAATCGGTGATGCCCATGATCGAGTCGAGCCAGTCGGACTGCCCGTAAACGGCCTTGCCGTAATAGGCGTCCTGGCTCTCGACATTGAGCTCCATATCGATCCCGATCGCCTTGACCGCGTTCTGGAGGATGACGGCGTATTCCGGGATCTCGAGATATTTCTCCGTCGTCAGCTTGACCTTGAAGCCGTTGGGGAATCCGGCGGCCGCCATGAGCTGCTTGGCGGTGGCGATGTCGCGATGGCGCTGCGGCACTGTCTTGTCGGTCGAGGGGAAGACCGGCGCGAAGGGGCTGTCATTGCCGAGATCGGTGCGGCCGCGGAACAGGCCCTTGGCGAGCTTGACCCGGTCGAGGGTCAGCGCAACCGCCCGGCGGACCCGCTTGTCGGTGAAGGGCGCCATGTCGTTGCGCATATGGACCTGGGTATGCGCGCTCGACTTGATGCTGAGGATGTTGATGTGCGGGTCGTTCAGCAGCGCGATGCCCTGCAGCACGGGAAGCTGGTTGATGATGTCGACCTGCCGGCCCTGCAGCGCCAGGACCTGGGGCTGCATGTCGGCATAGAAGGTGAACTCCGTGCGTGCCGGCAGGGCCTTGGGACCCCAATAGTCGTCGTTGCGGGTGAAGGAGGCGCCGACCTTGGGCGTGTATTTGTCGACCTTGAAGGGGCCGGTGCCGTTGAAGGTCTTCTCGAAATCCCCGGCATAGTCCGCCGGCAGGATGATGGCGTTGTAATTGTCCGAGGAGACGTAATAGGGGAAGTTGCCGTTGGGCGCGTCGAGATGGAACTGGACCGTCTCGTCGTCGACCTTCTTCGTCCCGCCCTTGGAGAGCACCCCCGAGAAGGCAGAGAGCGCGTTGGAGGAGTTCTTGGGATCCGCCAGGCGGTCGATGGTCGCGACCACATCGTCCGCGTTCATCGTCTTTCCGTTGTGGAACTTGACGCCCTTGCGCAGCTTGAAGGTCCAAGCCATGGCGTCGTCGCTCGCGCTCCAGCTCTCTGCAAGGACCGGGCGCAGCCGGAGATCGGCGCCGGAATTGCACAGGAACTCGCCGGTCTGCTGCAGCATGAGAAGGCCGCCGCCATCGGCGACGGTCACCGGATCGATGGCGGCCGCCGGAACGGTGGTGGCGACCCGGATCGTCGCCCCGGCCGCGCCAGCTCGGGCCGCCGGGGCGGCGAGGGTGGCGCCGAGCGCGCCCAGGACCGTGCCCATGAGCGGCAGGGACATACCGAGAATGCTGCCATGGCGCAGGAAGGCGCGGCGGTCGATGTGACCCGCGACCAGCTCGTCGATGACATGGTTCTCGAGCTCGCTGCTTCCACGGCGTAGGCTATCCAACAGCTTATCGTTGCGCTTCACGGCAATCTCCCTGTTTGGGCCAGCCCACCCCCATGCGTGATGCCGGATCGGCGGGCCGCTGGTGCGATTCATTATCGGCGTGCGCTTCGACGGGAGTCAATCTGAGGTCACTCAACCGATCGGCGTGCCTCTGCGGCGGCCAGAGCGCGAGCGAAGGCTCAGAGGTGATCCGGAAAGGCGCTGTTCGCGGCGGGCCTGTACAAAAAGAGGCTCGCCAGCAGGCCGGCCGTCGCGCCATAGAGCCCCCAATCGACCCCCGCGCCCTCGGCCACATGGCCCCAGGCCCAGCTTCCAAGCGCCAGTCCGCCGAAGAGGGCGATGTAATAGACCGAGATGGCGCGGCCGCGGAAGCTCTCGGCGGCGGCGAGCTGAACCACCACGTTGAAGGTCGAAAGCGCGACCATCCAGCCGAATCCCCCCAGTGCCAGGATCGGCAGGAGGATATAGATCGAGGGCACCGCGGCGAGCGCGAGCACGGTCAGCGCCAAAGCGAGCGTGGCCGCGGCGAAAAGGCGGCGGAGCCCCCAGTTGTGGCGCATCCAGCCGATCATGCTGGCGCCGATGAGGGCACCGACGCCGAGCCCGCCCAGCATCAGGCCATAGGTCGAGGCGCCGCCGCTCGGCATGCGCTTGGCGACCAGCGGCAGCAGCGACCAGAGGGCGCTGGCGAAGCCGGTGAAGACGAAGCAGCGCAGCATGGTGGCCCGGATCGTCGCCGTGGCATGGACATGGGCGAACCCCGCGATGAGCTGGGAAAGCAGGCTCTGCCCCTCGGCCTTGGGCTTCGAGAGGGGCGTTTTCCAGTACCAGCTCAGCAGCACGCCGATGATGTAGACATTACAGAGCGCATTGGCGGCGAAGGCTGCCGGCACGCCGGCAACTGCGATGATGAGGCCGCCCAGTCCAGGACCCAGAGCGCGCGCGATGTTCCAGCCGATGCTGGCGAGCACGAGGGCGCTTTGAAGCTGCTCGCGGGGCAGCAGGTCCCCTATGGTCGTCTGATAGGCCGGGTAGCGCAGGGACGAGCCGCTGTCGAGCGCGAAGGTCAGCGCCAGCAGGAGCCAGGGCGTCATGACCCCGGCATGGTCGAGGGCGGAGAGCAGAATGGCGACGCTGAGCACGATGAGCTGGGCGGTCAGGAAGACCAGGCGCTGATCGAAGCGGTCGGCGAGCACGCCGCCCAGCACGGTGAAGCAGAGCGGCGGGAGGGCCGTCGCCGCCTGGACCCAGGCGACGAAGTCGACCGTGGGGGCGATGCTGGTCATGAGCCAGGCGGCGGCCACCGACTGGATCCAGACGCCGAAATTCGACAGCAAGGTGGCGCTCCAGAGGCGCCGGTAGGTGGCATTCTTGAGGGGCGCAAGCAGGGAGGCGGGTCTGGTGCCCCGGGCGGCGGCGGACGACATGATCTGGGCCGGAATGACGCGACGAGAAACGAGGACCGCCACAATAGCGCCGCCGGCGGGCGGGATAACACCGCTTCCGGCATGGCCGCTACGCCGAAATTGCATCGATCCATGGCCGCGGGTTTGACATCGGGCCCGACGCCGCGCGACCTTGGCCTGCCGACAACGACCGGGAAAGGCGGGACGGGCATGGCCCAGGAGATGCGCGCGGCGGTGCTGCGCAAGCTGCGCACACCGCTCAGGATCGAGAAGCTGGCGCGGCCGGAGCCCGGACCGGGACAGATCCTGATCCGGGTCGCCGCCTGCGGCGTCTGCCACAGCGATCTTCACGCCGTCGACGGCGATTGGACGCCGGGCCCGACATTGCCGCTCATTCCCGGCCATGAGGTGACCGGCCATGTCGTGGCGCTGGGCAGCGGCGTGAGCGGCGTCAAGCTCGGCGAGGCCGTGGGCGTGCCCTGGATGTTCAGCGCCTGCGGCGCCTGCGAGTATTGTCTCTCGGGCCAGGAGACGATCTGCCGCAGCGGGCGGTCGACGGGCTATTCCGTGCCGGGCGGCTATGCGGAGTTCATGGTGGCGCCGGCAGCCTTTGTCGGCCGGCTGCCGAAGAACGCCGATCTCTTCACCCTGGCGCCCATCCTCTGTGCCGGCGTCACCACCTATCGCGGCCTGAAGCGCTCGCAGGTGAAACCCGGCCAATGGGTGACGGTGATCGGCGCCGGCGGGCTCGGCCATATCGCCATCCAATATGCCGCCGCCATGGGAATGCGCATCGCGGCCGTCGATGTCGATGACGGCAAGCTCCGCCTCGCCCGCCGCCTCGGCGCCCAAGTGGTGGTGAACGCGGCCAAGGGCGATCCTTCGCCTGCGATCTGCAAGGCGACCGGCGGGACCCACGGCGCCATCGTCACCACGGCGGCACCCCGCGCCTTCGAGCAGGCAGTCGGGCTGCTGAGACGCGGCGGAACCTGCATCTATATCGGCGTGCCGGGCGGGAAGAAGGACGAGGTGCGCAACTCCATCGCAGCATTGGTCGGGGCCGAGCTCACGCTGCGCGGCTCGAATGTCGGCACCCGCGCCGATCTGGCGGAGGCGATCGCCTTCGCCGCCAACGGGCTGGTGACCGCCAAGATCGAGCGCCAGCCTCTGAGCCGCGCCAACCAGGTGCTGGAGCGGATGCGCAAGGGGCAGATCCTGGGGCGGGTGGTGCTCGACCTCAAATGAGGAAGAGGCCGCCGCCCAGTGGGGCGACGGCCTCTCTCGAATGCAGTTAGATGATGCGCGAGCTCAGCGCAAAGGCACGTTGATGCCGAAGCTCAAGCCCGACGGGGGTGCGTAGTAGACGGGCGGCGGCGGGGCATAGATCATGGGCGGCGGCGGCTCGACATAGACCGGCGCCGGCTGATAGTAGATCACCGGCGGCGAGGGAGCGTAGAAGCCACCATAGACATAGCCTGGCGCCACGATATAGGGCTTGTAATGGCCATGATGCTTCCAGTGCCAGCCATCGTCATCCGCCATGGCCGGTGCCGCAACCGAGATCAGCGCCGCAACTCCCACCGCCGCGGCAAGAGCCGTTCGCGCAGGAAAGCTACGTTGGCTTGACATTTCGATCTCCAGAAACCCGGCCCGCGCTCCACCCCGGCGGGCATTGAGGTACCCTCGTCACCTATCAACTCACCTATCAACCTAATAACTAGGTGGAGGGTACCGAGTCGGCGTGTGGCAATTACCTGGAAAATCAGGGCGGAATTGGGGCGCCGCCGCCCTCATCCCGCCTTGCGCAGGGATTCGAGATCGAGGCTCAGCACTTGTCCCAGCCAGAGCGCATGATGGGCATGGTCCTCATAGTCGTCGCCGGTGAGCGGATGGACCAGCACGGCAAGGCCCGCCCGGTTCAGCATCAGCCAGGGGACGAGGCGGGAGAACTCGGCGACGGGAAAGGCAACCTGGTACATGGCCTGGGGATGCGGGCCCACGGGGCGGTCATGCCAGCGGCCGAGCTGGACATCGAATGCCGCGCCGATCGCCTCGCGCAATCGCGCCGCCTGCGGCCGGCTGTCGGGGTCGAAATAGATATGGGCGTGATAGCCCTCGATGCCGTCAATGCCGGTCGGCCTGGTCGTCATTCATCTCTCCTCGATACGGCTCCCCCTTCGGAGGGCAAGGGGGAGAAACGCGGCATCTTCGTCACGACTTAGGCTTCAGCCCATGGAGATGAGTCGGGCGCAGCTCGCCCTTGTCAAGAACCACAAGCATATTCTCCCAGACCCGGGTCTGGCGATCCGCCTCGCCCTCGCCCACCAGCTTGACCAGGCGCGGGCGCAGCGGCCCCGCCAACGCTGCCAGCTCCTCGCGGGCGCGGGCGGCGTACCAAGCATTGCGGTCTCGGATCTCGATATCGCGGAATCCCGCGGCGGCCATGGCGCGGCGGTAGCGTGCCGGCGAGGCCATGGCAAAGGAGAGCCCCTCCGATTCGATATAGCGCTCCATCGCCGGGCTCGGCGGCCCGTCATCGGCGCGCAGCCAGTCGCTGGCGATGAACCTCCCGCCGGGTACCAGGATGCGGAAGATGTCGGCGAAGAGCGCTTCCTTGTCCGGGATATGGATGATCGCATCCTTGCTGAAGACCAGGTCGAAGCGCGCTTCCTCGAAGGGCAAGGGCCCGGGCTCGACCAGCCGGTAGCTGACGCGATCGGCGAGCCCCTTTTCCGCCGCGCGCCGGCGCGCCAGCTCAATATTGTCGGCTTCGACATCGATGCCGAGTACATGGCCCGCACCGAATCGCTGGGCCAGCAGGAGGTCGATGCCCCCGATGCCGCAGCCGATATCGAGCACGCGCGCCCCGCGGAGGTCGCGCCCGGCAAGGGCTACTTCGACCTCCGCCGGTCCACCGGGAGAGAGGAAGCCCTCGCCCCAGATGAGCTCGAGCGCGGCCACCATGGCATCGCCATATTCCGGTGAGTCCGATGCCTGCATCGCGGCCCTAGCTTGCGAGCCGGCGCAGGATGCCGGCCAGCTCCGCATAGGCCGGGCTCCGGCGATCGGTGAGCTCCTCCACGCCATGGTCCTGGGTCAGCTTGCCCAGGCGCACAAGCAGGCGGATGCGCTCGCGGCGCGTGCGCTTCAGCTTGGTGGAAGGCCGCGTGAACATGATCTTGCGCAGCTCCCCATCGCCCAGCAGGTAGTTGAGCTCGCGGCCGGTGACATAGCCGAGGAAGAGAATGAAGATCCAGAGCTGCGTGGCGATGAAGCGAGGCCAGCTGAAATCCGCCGCCTGCTCCGCGATGAACCCGCCTACATGGCCGCCGGCGGCGAAGTAGTGGACCATCGCCTCGATCAAGCGCACCACGAACACCAAGAAGGTATAGACGATCGTCTTGAACAGGATCGGCTTGGCGAGCGGCTCGTGGTCGAAACGCTTGAGGAAGGGCATCATGTCGGCGACCAGCACGGCCTTGCCCACGATCAGCGCCGAAGTGGTCGCGATGAAGAAGCCGGTGAACTGGATCAGATACTGTTCCAGCATCAGCCTCTTGGTCAGCAGCACCAGGTTGAAGCCGAGGAAGAAATAGATCGTCGGCGGCAGGATGTGGCGGAATTCCTCGAGAAGCTTTGCGACGATGCGATGCCCGAGGGAGTGTCTTGCGCTGGGAGCCTCGGGCGCGGGTCCACCGGCGGTGCCGGCATCGATCCTTGCCATGTCCGATACCTCCTCTTTGTCCCCGATCTTTGTCCCTGGGCGGCAAGCATACGCCTCGGGGTTACGGGCGACGAGCGACTGTAACAGGCGACGGATATGACAAGAAGGAGCCGCGACAATGCCGCCCGGCCTCCTCCCGCTCGCGCCATGTATACTCCCGCGCCTTCGTTAAAAAGTGAGGTTGTCATGAGGCTCAAGGACAAG
>DATBBO010000238.1:0-3804 GCA_036270995.1 Dongiaceae bacterium
AGAAGGAGAGCAAGGACAAATGAACGACATCAAGATACCGATGACCGTCAAGGCCACGATCACCAGCGATACCGGCACCGCCCTGGTGATGGTCAGATACCCCTACGCCGCCGACCACCAGCTGCACGCCAAGGTCGTCAACACCCGCAAGCAGCCCTATGTGATCGACAACAAGCTCGACGGTCTGATCATCCGGCCCTGGCCGCTCCTCGACGGCCCTGCCGGCGCCGACCGCAAGGAGGATTGATGAGGACAATGCCGCAGAAATACGACACCACCGTCGCCCGGCAGGAATTTGACTATTTCACCAGGGGCTGGCGCTCTTGCGCCCCCGCCGGCCTGCTGCGGGTCAGGCATCAACTGATCCTGATCGCCGAGCATCTCCCCAAGGACGACCCCCGCCACCTCGTGATGAACGAGATCCTGGAGAAGATCGCCGGCAGGGAGACGCCTTGAACGAACCGGCCCCAGGAAGGCGCCATTGCCAACCTGGGGCCGTTTCTACCCGTCGACCGATCTCAGAGCATAACGACGACCGCCCCGGTCGCCAAGGTCTGCCGGCGCAACGCCCGCCAGACATATCCCAGCCGTTTCGCCTCGTTCCTGCGATGGGCCCTGTAGCTGCCCTCGCAGCCCCGCCTGGAGGCGAGACGCCTTTCCCTTACCTCAGCCGCACTAAGCCTTGGCTTGCTCACCACGGGCCTTCGCAGCCGCCCGCTCGCGCTCACCACGGGCCCTCCTGACCTCCGGGGTGTCAGCCGGGTCAGGGACCGATCCCGTCGCCAGATTGTTGGAATCTCCCGGCGTCCCGCCGCCTGCGGGGATCATCCTCTGCGGGGGAAGATCCTCCTTGGTGCCGGTCGCCCCCGCCGTGCCGGTCGCCCCCGCCGCCGGATGCGGCCCGGCTGCCCCGTGCTGCTCTGCTGCCATGTTCGTTCTCCTTTGCTAATGAATGCGTTTAAACAGATCGCCCACCTCCCGCATCGCCCGGCGCATCCCCTCGGCCTCGGCCTCCCAATCGACATCCGGCATGGGCGCGAGGCCCAGGCGGGCCATCTTCGCCTCCAGGATGCCGAAGCGCTCCTCGATCCCGGCCAGCCGGGCCTCGATCTCCGTCAGCCTTGCGTCGACCATGTGTGGCCCGGCGCGGTATCCGGCAGACCGAGCTTGTCCATCAGCCAGAGGCAGGCCAGGAACAGGAGGGCCGGGACCAGGGCCAGGGCTGAGAGCAGCCGGCTAGCCATCCGGCCTGCTTTCCCGCCCGGTTCCGCTGCTTTCCCGCCCGCGAAAGCTCCCGCTGCTGCCTTCGCGCCTCTCACGGGGCACATGGAGGTCGAAATGCTCGCGGATCACCTCGCCATGGTCGACCCTGGCCCCGGATTCCCAGACATAGCGGGTCATCTCGCGGGCAAATTGCCTGTTGGTCAGGGTCGGCTCGGTCGGGCGCTTGAGGTTGAAGTCGATGGCGTCGATGTCCATGCCCGAGAGCGCGCCGTGGTGGTGATCGGCGACCGTGATGCAGACCTGATGCCCCTTCCAGGTGAATTTGCGCAGGCCCCGATAATGCTCCGACACCGGAATCGTCTTGCCGCTGCGAAGCGTCCTGTCATGGGCATCGACATGATGGAAAATCCGCGCCACCTTGCCCCGCTGGTTCACCGTGAGATCGCGATCCTTGAAAAAGACCCCCGTGCGGTCGACCGGGATCGAGAAATGGCAGAAGCGCTCGCTGCCGGCGCCTCGGGCCCGGATGTTGACCTGGACCGCGCCGCTGGCCTCGGCCAGGAATTGCTCGTTGATCGCCGACACCAGCAGCGATTGCGTCCATTCCTGGACGTTGAGCCCCCGGTGCCTCGCAAGTGCGAACAACGGCTGCGGCAGATCCATCTTGCGATGATGCACGGTCGAAGTCGCGCTCTCGCGGTCGTGGTGACGGACGGTCTGGCGATGGGTGCAGATCATCGGCAGCGGCTTTATTTCCCCCGCTTCGGATACCCCGATGTAGAAGCCGAAGGGATAATCCTCGCGCTTCTTCCCTCTTTGGGACCAGAACATCACGCAGGCATAGCTGACGCAGCCCCAGGATGCGCAATCGGCCAGATTCTTCACCCGCTGCATGACCACGAGCTTGGCGGTCACGATCTTCTTTGAGTCCCAGCCCTGATCGAAGGATGCAAGCAGCAGCGAGGGCCATTTCCGGGGATCGCGCGGGACACGCTCGTCCATGACAGGAAGCCAGGGATGGAGCTCCTCCTTCTCGTCATCGTCGCTGTGATCGCGATATCGGGGCAGCAGGAGGCAGCCGAAGCGCGATGTCAGCTCGTAGAGGCTCGGCGCCCAGACCCGGAAACGGTGCAGCCAGTAATCGTAATCATCGATGTGATCGAGCACGCCCTCGATGTGGAATTGATAGACGTGATCGGGGAAGGCCATCTGCGGCGGCGGCAGCTCGGCGGGCTTGCCCGGCTTCCTGAACGGCGCAGGCGGCAGCCCCAGGGGCGGCCCAGGCGCTTCCGCCGGCACCTTCTCAGGCTGGACCGGCTGAGGTATCTCGGGCGCCCTGGGCGGCGGCCGGGGCCGGCTCCCGGGCGGCCTCTCCTCCGCGCCACGTCCCCACAAGCGGCCCAGGACCAGTTGATTGATGACCCCGGCGAAACCGTGGGCCCAATGCGTCAACCGTTCAGCGATGCCGGCGAAGCCGTTCAATCAGGCGCCCCTCGTCTCACCCCCCCCCTGGCGTCCAGATCCGCACGTTGTCCAGACGTGCCCAGCAATCATAGGCGGTCGCATTCTGGCCCCCGCTCCAAAAACCAAATTCAATCGCGATGCCGTCATCGGCATTGGTCACGGCGCTCATGTCGGCGACCGGCGGGAATAGCTCCTCCCCGTCCAGCCACAGCCGAGCAGAGGCGCTCGCGCCGCCCAGCATCTCCATCTTCCAGTGATACCATTGGCCGATGGTGATGTTGCTGTCCGTATACCAGCCCTGGATGAACTGCCCGTTCCCGCTCGGAGCACTCCCCTGGCGTGACTGCAATGCCCAGGTCCACGGCTTGGGGCCCTCCGTGATCCTGCTCGACCAGCAGAGCGGCGTATTGATGCCCTGCGCGCTCCCCGATCTTGGGCCCCAGACGATGAAAGGGCCGATCTTGCCGGGGCCGCCGCTCATGTCGAACGGGCTCTCGAACATCCAGTCGAACTCGACCGCCACCGGTCCCTGCCCCGGCGGCAAATTCAAGCGATAGAATCCCTGCTCTCCTACCTTGCCCTTCTGGTAAAAGGCCCGCGAGCATTGCCCGCCATTCCTGCCGCCGCCCACGATGGACCAGAGCGCCCCGGCCGCGTCCGAGTCCGTGATCGACAGGATCGACGGGTCGGACCACACCAGATGCTTGCTGGCGGTCGTCAGCGGTCCAATCGGCGCGGCGTCGAAGTTCGACCTGAAATCATAGCCCGCCGCCGGCTCGGGCGGCGGCACGTCGGGCACATCGCCCGTCGGCTGCAACGTCCCGCTCAAGGCGAGCAGGCTCCCGTCGGGCATGGCGAGCTTCAGATCGGTCTTGTAATCGGTCATCGTCAGCACGCTCCCGTCGGGCATGATGAGCCTCAGCCCGGTCCTGTGATCGGCCATCGTCAATCTCCCCCGGCTCGCGCAAGCGGCCTGCCGTTGCGCCCCCTGGGCTGATGCCTCGGGGCCCTCGCCCCCTCGGGAGGGCCGGCGGCCACGGTGCCGAGGCGCCGGCCCTCCCTGACCGGAGGACAACCCCAACGGAAGCGCGCCGGCCGGCGCCAGCATGACCAGCG
>DATBBO010000239.1:0-3573 GCA_036270995.1 Dongiaceae bacterium
CGATTTCCGCCGCCTGCACTCCTACCGCCTCGGCCGTACGCGCCAAGCCCTGGCCCGGTCGGACCTTGGCGCGATCCTGACCTTCGACCAGCACAATATCCGCTACATCTCCTCGACCGTGATCGGCGAATGGGCCCGCGACAAGCTCACGCGCTATTGCCTGCTCACCGGCAATGGCGATCCCTATGTCTGGGATTTCGGCTCGGCGGCGAAGCATCACCGCCTCTATGCGCCCTGGCTGCATCACGGTCATTGCCGCGCCGGGCTGCTGGGCCTGCGCGGGGCCATCCACCCCAATGTCGGGCTGTTCCGGAAGGCGGCGGAGGAGATAAAGTCGATCCTGGCGGAGGAAGGCGTGGCCGACATGCCCATCGGCGTCGATCTGGTCGAGCCGCCGATGCTGTTCGAGCTGCAGCGCGTCGGGCTCGATGTCCGCGACGGCCAGCAGGTGATGCTCGATGCGCGCGAGATCAAGAGCCAGGACGAACTGATGCTGCTCAACACCTCGGCGGCGATGGTCGACGGCACCTATCACAAGATCGCCGAGGCGCTGAAGCCGGGCGTGCGCGAGAGCCAGATCGTGGCACTCGCCAATCACGATCTCTATGAAAAGGGCTCGGATTGCGTCGAGGCGATCAACGCGATCTCGGGCGAGCGCTGCTCGCCGCATCCGCACAACTTCACCGACCGCTTGCTTCGCCCCGGCGACCAGGCGTTCTTCGACATCATCCAGTCCTATATGGGCTACCGGACCTGCTACTACCGTACCTTCGGCGTCGGCAAGGCGACCGTCGCCCAGCGGGACGCCTATAAGCGGGCGCGCGAATGGATCGATCGCGCAATCGCGATGATCCGTCCCGGGGTGCGCTCCGACCATGTGGCCGAATGCTGGCCCAAGGCCGAGGAGATCGGCTTCCAGGGCGAGATGGATGCCTTCGGCCTCGAATTCGCCCATGGCCTCGGCCTCGGCCTGCATGAGCGCCCGATCATCAGCCGTCTCAACTCCTTCATCGAGCCGACGGAGATCAAGACCGGCATGGTCTTCGCGCTGGAGACCTATTGCCCGGCCACGGACGGCATCTCGGCGGCGCGGATCGAGGAAGAGGTCATCGTCACCGACAAGGGGTGCCAGGTGATCACGCTCTATCCGGCGCAGGATCTGCCGGTCGCCAACCAATACTGATCGCCGCGGGCGAGCCCAGCATAGCCGAGGAGGGCAATGCCGAAGACCACGCCGCTGAAGCCGATGGCCGATTGGCTTCTGATCGAATCGACGCCAGCGGATTGGGATGCGGTGGGCAGAGACGAACTGCTGCGGATGCAGTTTCATCTGCACCTGATCCGCGCCTTCGAGGAAGGGGTGCTTCAAGTCAACAATGACGGCCTGGTGCACGGGCCGGCCCATTCGAGCATCGGTCAGGAGGGCGGGGCGGTGGGCTCGATCGCCCCGCTGCGCCCCGGCGATCAGGTCAGCGGCGCCCATCGCGGCCATCACCAGTTCCTGGCCAAGGCTCTGGGATATGTCGACGCGCCGGCGGCAGATCCACTGCAGGACCCGGTGCCCCAGCCGATCCAGCTGGTCCTGCGGCGCACGCTCGCCGAGATCATGGGCCTGGCCGAGGGCTACTGCAAAGGCCGCGGCGGGTCGATGCATCTGCGCTGGGCCGAAGCCGGCGCGCTCGGCACCAATGCCATCGTCGGTGGCGGCGTTCCCTTCGCCAATGGCGTCGCCTGGGCCTTGAAGCGCAAGGGCAAAGGCGACGTCGTCTTCACCTATTTCGGCGATGGCGGCGTCAATATCGGCTCGGTTCCCGAATCCCTCAATCTCGCCGCACTCTGGGATCTGCCGATCTGCTTCTTCATCGAGAACAACGGCTATGCCGTCTCGACGACGCTGGAGGAGGAAACCCGCGAGGTGCGCATGTCCTCGCGGGGCCTGGCCTATGGCATTCCCTCCTACCGCGTGGACGGCATGGACCCCGTCGCCGTCAGGCTCGCCGCGGAGAAGGCGCTCGAGATCATGCGGTCGGGCAGGGGGCCCGTCCTGATCGAGGCCGTGCTCTACCGATTCATGCATCATGGCGGCGGCACCATCGGGAGTGCCTTCGGCTACCGCTCCAAGGAGGAGGAAGCCGAATGGCGGCGGCGCGATCCCCTGGTCCGCATGGCCAGGGAGATGATCGAGCGCGGATGGCTGACGGCCGATCAGGACGCCGCCATCCGCAACAACGCCAAATCGGCGGTGAGCGCGGCCATCGAGGCGCTGACGATTCCCGACGGCAACAAGCGCAAGGTGCGGGCCGGGCTCTGGCCCGATACCCGCTTGCGCGACTACGGGCTGCGCGGCGACCTGTCGGAATTCGGGGGCGTGCGCTTCGAGGAGCAGGAATCCTTCTCGGGCAAACTGGCGGAGACCAAGTTCATCGAGGTCGTGGCCGGGGTCATGAACCGGCGCATGGAGACCGATGAGCGCATCTTCTGCATCGGCGAGGATATCCACAAGCTGCGCGGCGGGACCAATGGCGCGACCAGGGGCCTGGCGCAGCGCTTTCCCGACCGCATCGTGCCGACCCCCATCGCCGAGCTCGGCTTCTCTGGCCTCGCCGGGGGCGTGGCCAGCGAGGGCACCTACCGGCCGGTGGTCGAGCTGATGTATCCGGATTTCTCCCTGGTCGCCGCCGACCAGCTCTTCAACCAGATTGCCAAGGCCCGGCACATGTTCGGCGGCGAGACGCGCATGCCGCTGGTGCTGCGGACCAAATGCGCGCTCGGCAGCGGCTATGGCTCCCAGCATTCGATGGACCCGGCCGGGCTCTACAGCAACTGGCCCGGCTGGCGCATCGTCGCGCCCTCCACGCCCTTCGACTATGTCGGCCTGATGAACAGCGCGCTGCTCTGCGAGGATCCGGTGCTGATGCTGGAGCATGTCGATCTCTACGGCGCGACGGGCCCGGGGCCGGTCGAGGATCTCGACTACTACATCCCCCTCGGCAAGGCGAAGATCGTGCGGCCGGGTACGGGGCTCACCATACTGACCTATCTCTTCATGGTGCCGCTCGCCATGCGCGTCGCCGAGGAGATGGGGATCGATGCCGAGATCGTCGACCTGCGCTCCCTCGACCGTGCCGGCCTCGACTGGGAGACGATCGGGGCGAGCATCCGCAAGACCAACAATGCGGTGGTGCTGGAGCAGGGACCGCTCACCGTTTCCTACGGCGCGCTCCTGGTCGACGAGGTCCAGCGGCGCTACATGGATTGGCTCGACCAGCCGGTGAAGCGCATCCATGGCGGGGAATCCTCGCCCAGCGTCTCGAAGGTGCTGGAGCGCGCGGCTTTCGTCGGCGCCGAGGAGATCGTCAAGGGCCTCGCCGAGGCGATGGCGAACCGGGGAGATGGCCGATGGCTGGCGGCGCAATGAGCAAGCTTGGTCTGCCCGGGCTGCGCGGCACCGATCATATCGGCTTCACCGTGCCCGATCTCGCCCAGGCGGTCGATTTCTTCGTCAACGTCATCGGCTGCGAGAAATTCTACGATCTCGGCCCCTACAAGGCCGAGGATGACTGGATGGCCGAG
>DATBBO010000240.1:0-4267 GCA_036270995.1 Dongiaceae bacterium
GGACCTCATGGGCAAGGTCACCGGCCTGCCGCTCTGCCGTCTCCTGGGAGGCCGGCTGCGCGAGGAGATCCCCTTCGCTGCCTATCTCTATCACCGCCTCGCCGATGGCAGCGGGCGGGGCGAGATCGATACCACCGAGCAAATGGTGGCCCATGCCCGCCGCCTCGTCGCGGCGCATGGCTTCGCCACGATCAAGTACAAGGGCGGAGTCAAGACGCCGGAGGAAGAGATCGAGACCCTTGAGGCGCTGCACGCCGCCTTTCCGGCGGCGAAGCTGCGCTACGACCCGCAGGCCATCTATTCGCCCGCGACCTCGATCCGCATCGCCAAGAGGATCGAGCCGCTCGACCTCGAATATTACGAGGACCCTTGTTGGGGGGCCGAAGGCATGGCGCGGGTGCGCCAGCGCGTCGGCATCCCGCTGGCGACGAATATGTGCGTCATCGATCTCGACGGCGTCGCGGTGGGCCTTCGCCTCGGCTCGGTCGATGTGGTGCTTGGCGATATCTTCGAATGGGGCGGGATCAGTCAGATCAAGAAGCTGCAGGGGGCCTGCGAGATCTTCCAGCTCAACCTCAATTTCCATAGCGCCGGCGAGATGGGGATCGGCACCGCCGCCTATCTGCATCTGGCTGCTTCCGTCCAGGCGCTGCCCCACGCCCTCGATACCCATCTGCTCGAGCTGGCGGGCGATGTCGTGAAGCCGGGTGTCATCCGTTTGACGGAGCACGGCACCATGCCGGTCCCGACGGGACCAGGCCTGGGCGTGGAGCTCGACCTTGACCGCCTGGCGGTGGCCATGGAGGCCCATGCGCGCCAGGGCGATCGCAGCGTCTATGCCGAGGATGCAGGGCGCAAAGGCGTCATCCCCGTCAAATCGATGTACTGAGGAACAGGGGCATGAGCGATCAGAAGATCGAAGCCGCCGCCGCCCAGTACCGGGCGACCTACGACACGGCGCTGGCGGAGCTGCAAAGCCGCGTCTGGGGCGGCAATCTGCATCTCGGTCTGTTCGAGCGCCCCGGCGAAGCGCTGCTGCCCGCGCAGATGCGCGCTAACCGGCACATGGCAGCCGCCGCCGATCTCAGCCCGGGCCAGACGGTGATCGAGGCGGCCTGCGGCGTCGGCGGCACCGCTCGCTTCCTCGCCAGGGAGCATGGCGTCCGGGTGCTGGCGACGAACATCGCCGAGATGCAGCTCTCGGAAGCCCGGCTGCTTGCGGACGAGGAGGGCCTCGCCCACCTCCTGGAGTTCCGCTTCGCCGATTACCACCATCTGCCCTTCGCCGACGCGAGCTGTGATGTCTGGTGGTGCCAGGAGGCGCTGCTCTATTCCGTCGACAAGCGGCGGGTGCTCGAGGAGGCCATGCGGGTGGTGCGGCCCGGCGGGCGGCTCATCATGTCCGACTTGCTGCTCGACGAGAGCATGACCGGTCCGGCGCGGCAGGAATTCACCACCAAGCTCAAAGCGCCGAACATGTGGTCGATCGAGCGCTGGGACGATCTGCTCGGCGCGCTGTCGCTCGAGCTGATCGAGCGGCAGGACTGGGCCATCCATACGCACCCGACCTTCGAGCATGTGCTCGCCAATCTCGAGGCCGCCCGTACGGAGTTCCTGCCGCGCGTTGGACGAGAGATGGTCGAGGGGACCCACGAGCGTCTCTCGATCCAGTTGGAGATGGCGCGGGCGGGCAAGCTCGGCTGGTGCTTCTACGCGCTGCGCCGCTGAGGCCCGATGGCAGGCCGGACAATCGCCTATGTCTCGAGCGCCGGCAGCCGCGGGATCATTTCCTTCGATCTCGATCTCGATGCCGGCCGGTGACAATCCTAACTGGATCGAGATGATTCGCCTTCCGCCCGCCGGGGCCTGAAAGGAAAGCCGCGGAGATCGTGCCGACACATGCCGCCCCTCAGTTGAACCGGCTCGCTCATGCGATCCTTGCCGCCGCCGGCGCACCCGACGACATCGCCGCCTGCGTCGCCGGCTCACTCGTCGAGGCCAATCTGAAGGGCGTCGATTCCCATGGGGTGATGCGGCTGGAATGGTATCTGGAGCAGATCCGCGAGGGCGTAATCCTGCCGGCGGCGCGACCCTCGCTGGAGCGCGACGAGGGCGGGAGCGCCCTCATGCGCGGCAATGGCGCCTTCGGGATCTATGGCATGCAGATCGCCGCCGGTCTTGCTGCTGACAAGGCGCGGAAGAGCCAGATCGCGGCGGTGGCGCTGACCGATGTCGGCCATACCGGGCGCCTGGGCCAGTTCGTCGAGCAGATCGCCGGCCAGGGCATGTTCGCCATGATCCTCGGCGGCGGCAATCACGAGCGCTGGGCTTGCGTTGCGCCCTATGGCGGCGCCAGGCCGCTGCTGCCCACGAATCCCTATGCCTTCGCCTTGCCGGCCGACCGGCACGAGAATGTCGTGGTCGATTTCGCCACCAGCGCCGTTGCCACGGGAAAGCTTCGCCTCTACCGCGCCGAGAGCAGGCCCGTGCCGGAGGGCTGGATCCTGGACAAGGACGGGCGACCGACGACCGTCGTCGAGGATTTCTTCCAGGGTGGCATGCAGCTTCCTGCCGGCGGGGCCAAGGGCTACGGCCTCGCGGTGCTGGCGGAACTCATCGCTGAATCCCTCCTGGGCAAGCCCCGGGAGTTCAACTGGCTGATCATCGCCCTGAACCTCGAGGCCTTCCGCCCACTCGGCGAGTTCCTCCGCTCGGGCGATGTGTTCCTCGATGAGCTGAAGGCAGTTGCGCCCGCGCCGGGCTTTGCCGAGGTGCTGGTCCCCGGCGAGCCGGAACGCCGGAGCGCGGCGGTGCGCAGCCAGTCCGGCATTCCCGTCGCTGCGGAGGTCTGGCGCTCGATCGTGGCGGCGGCGCGCTCCGTCGGCCTCGACGCCGACGGCCTGATCGCCCGCACGGGCTAGGGCCGCCGGCATGACCGCCGAGCCGCTACCAGGAGGAGCCGCCGGCCACCGTCAGGTCCTGGCCCGTGATCCCGAAAGCCTCGTCCCGGCAGAGGAACGCGGCAAGTCCGCCGATCTCCGTCGCCTCGATCCATCGCTTCTGCGGAATCATCTCAGCGACCGAGCGGCGATAGGCCTCCAGGCTCATCTCCACCCCATCGATCCGCATCTGCTGGATCATGCCGATGCTGTTCTGGGGCGTGGCGACAAAGCCGGGATTGATCGCGTTGCAGGACACCCCGTCCGGCGCGCCCTCCAGCGCCACGCAGCGGGTCAGGCCGAGCAGGCCGGTCTTGGCGGCGCAATAGGCGCTGTGGGCGATGGCGCCGACATTGGCGGCGGTCGAGGCGATGTTGATGATGCGCCCCCATTTCCGCTCCACCATGCCGGGCAGGCAGAGCTTGGTGGTGCGATAGGGGCCCGTCAGATCGACATTGATGATTCTGTCCCAAAGCGCGTCGGGATGATCGATCATGCGGTGCCGGGCCGTGGCACCGGCGGCATTGACCAGGATGTCGATCTTGCCATGGCGTTCCAGTACCGCCCGGAAGAAGCCCTCGACCGATTCGAGCGATCCGACATCGAGCGGCAAGGCCGTCACCCGCACGCCGCGGGCCTCGATCTCCTGCCGCGTCCGCTCCATCTCTTCCGGCGACAGCAGATAGACGGATTGCTCCTTCACCAGCTTCGCCCGCTCGCTTTCCATCAGCGAGCCGATGGTGACCTCCGCGCCAGCTTCCGCCAGGGCAAGGGCGATGGCGCGCCCCATGCCGGTCGCCCCGCCGGTGACCCAGGCCACGCGTCCCTGCAGATATCTCGCCGTCATGATGGGCCCCTTCTCGCGCCGCGGCGGCTCGTCATGGAGTGCCGGCGCGCCGTCCGATTCAGCATGCCACGGCGCCGGTCGCGCTGAACAGGAAAGGCGCGCGGCATTAGCCTTGGCGGCACGATGTGATAAAACGGACCGGGGAGAGAACGAAGCAATGAATAGAAGGAGACCGGCGCACCGCGCCGGCGGGAGGCTATAGGGCGGTGCTGCGCATGATTGCCCGGCGGCTCGCCCTCGGCGTCGTGACGCTGTGGGTCGTCTCGGTGATGATCTTCGCCGGTACCGAGATCCTGCCCGGCGACGTGGCGACGGCGATCCTGGGGCAGTCCCGCACGCCTGAGGCCGTCGCCGCGATCCGGGAATCCCTCGGCCTCAACCGTCCCGCCTATGTCCGCTACGTGGAATGGCTGACGAGCTTCGTCGAAGGCGATATCGGGAAATCCCTGGCCAATCAGCGCGACATTGCCCCCGAGATCCG
>DATBBO010000241.1:0-2559 GCA_036270995.1 Dongiaceae bacterium
CGGGTGGATCGACATCTGCCGGCGCCGGCGGATGCTGAAGGTGAGGCCGGTATCCTCGATGCGGTTGGTGCCGTCGGAATCGCTGAGCTCCCAGACGACCTCGCCGGTGACGCGGTCTTGCGTCACGCTGCGCTTCTCCCAGCCGGGCTCGAGCTGGGTCTTTCGCAGCTTGGGCGAAGCCTCGGGCGGGGCGAAGGGCGCCAGATCCTTGTCCTCGGCCCTGCGCGGGCGTACCGGCAGGCGAAGCCCGCTCGACCCCATGCGCAGCGTCACGGTCGCCGCTTCGGGCGAAGGCCAGGCAAGGGGCCAATAGGATGTCGAGACAGCGAGCCGGATCTGCGTACCGGCGGCGAAGCGGTGACCGCAATGCCGGAGCTGAACCTGGACCCTGTAGCGCCTCCCGGGCTCGAGCGGCGTCGGATGCTCGTGGCTCTCGCGATGGGTCAGGTTGAGCAGCCCATAGCTCACCCGCGAGACGGCGCCGTCGGGCAGGATCTCGGAGAGTGTGCAGGCGAGAAAGGCGTTCGGCCGGTCCGATGAGACCTCGAGCTCGACCACCGGCGCGCCCAGCACCTCGATATCCGCGGCCAGCAGCGGCGTATCGAAGACGAGGGAGCCGCCGGCCTCGGGGCGCTGGTCGATCGACTGGTCGTGGCCGAGGCCGTAGGGGCACCAGGAGCCGGCGGTGAGCCCTGTTGTCTGGGGCGAGCGCAGCGCCAGCCCCTCCCCGGCTTTCGCCTCGCTCTTCCCCGTTTCAGCCTCTGCAAGGCGCCCCCGCTCCAGGCGCCAGTGGCGCTCGCCGATCCGCGGGCTCGGCCAGCCGGCCTCCGCGACCCAGCGTCCCGGCTTCTCGAGGTGATGAGGCAGGGGCGGCGCCGGATCTTCCAGCCAGACCCGCAGCCGCGGCTCCTCCATGATCCCTGTCTCCTTCCCCTTCAACCACTGGTCCCACCAGCGCAGGCATTCCTGAAGGAAACCGATGGCGGGCCCGGGCATGGCGAAATGCGGATATTTGTGCGCCCAGGGGCCGACCAGCCCCTTGCTCGGCGATTTCAGATTGGCGAGAAGCCGGAAGACAGCGTTGGTGTAGCCATCGGCCCAGCCACCCACCGCATAGACCGGGCATTGGATCGCTGCCCAGTCCTCGCAGATCGAACCATGCTTGTAGAGCGCATCGCGGCGCTGATGGCGCAGCCAGTCCAGAAGCCAGAGCCCGTCCTTCTCGAGGCGCTGCAGCCACATCTCGCGCCAGCGCTGGCCCACCACGGCGGGATCGGGCGGGGCAGAATTGATGGAAAAGATCGTCGAGCCCCAGCCCAGCTTGTCGGCGAGCAGGCAGCCGCCCATGAAATGGATGTCGTCGGCATAGCGGTCGTCGGTCGAGGCGATGCTCACCACTGCCTTCAGCGCCGGAGGGCGGCGGGCGGCGACCTGCAGCCCGTTGAAGCCTCCCCAGGAGATGCCGATCATCCCCACGCTGCCGCTGCACCAGGGCTGGGCGGCGATCCAGGCGATGATCTCCAGCGCATCGTCCTGCTCCTGTTTCAGGTATTCGCCCAGAATGATGCCGTCGCTGTCGCCGGTGCCGCGGATATCGACCCGGATCGCGGCATAGCCATGGCCGGCGAAATAGGGATGGGTCAGAGCATCGCGCTCGGCGGTCCCGTCGCGCCGGCGATAGGGGAGATATTCCAGGATCGCAGGCACCGGATCGGCCATGGCATCCACCGGCGGCCAGATCCGCGCGGCGAGCGTGGTGCCGTCGGAAAGCGGGATGCGGATGTCGTCGAGCATCTCGATCTTGCGGGGAAACTGCCCGACGCTGCGCATCTCTTCATTCCTCGTTTACGTTTCAGGGGCTCGCGCAATCTCGGCGGCCCCGGAAACCGCTGTAAATTTCGCGTTGTTGCGCATCCCTGCGCGAGTTTATGCTCTCGGATCAGCATCCCCGATCCGATCATGAGCGATCCCCAGATCATCCCTGGCCCTGACAGGCCAAGTCCCGGCGAAACATTTCCGAAGCAGTCCGATGCAGGCCTCGGCGCCGGCACCGCCGTCCCTGACCTGGCCGCCAATCTGCGCCTCGCCGCCAGCTTCCTGCCCTCGGTTTCGCGGCTTTGCCGCGACATCGGGCTGAACCGCCAGCAGGTCAATAAATACCTGAGCGGGGCGAGCCGCCCTTCCCCCTATAACCTGCGGCGCATCGCCGCCTATTTCGGGATCGAGCCGGAGGATCTGGCCGGACCGAGGGAACGCTTCGCCCGGATCTGGCGTCAGCGCGGCGGCCTGCCGGCTGTCCAAAGGGATCCGCTGCGCCTGCCAGAGCATCTGCGCGATGCCTTCCTCCGGTCCGATATCGACGCCGAGCGATTCCTCGGCGTCTATCACTGCTACATCAACTCCTTCTCCTGGCCCGGCCATGTGCTGCGCTACGTCATGCGCATCGGCCGCGCGGGAAGCTGGATCGTGACCAAGTCCGTCGGGCGCTATGCCGCGGAGCCCGATAGCGGCGAGCGCTATCTGATGAAATGCGCCGGTGTCGCCACCATGCAGGCCCAT
>DATBBO010000242.1:0-14738 GCA_036270995.1 Dongiaceae bacterium
AGCCCCTGGAGCAGGACGGGCTCGTGGCCAAGCTCGGCATCGATGCGACGCGGCGCGCGGGCGACCGTGCGGATTGGAGCCGGGCGGCCCCACCCGCCGCGGCCGTGGAAAAAGCCCGCCGCCTGCTGGAGAATGCCCGCAAGAGAGGAGGCCGCCCATGAGCTTCGATCTCGTCATCCGGGGTGATCTGGTGCTGCCGGAGGAGACGCTCCGCGACGGGTATCTCGCGATCAGCGCCGGCCGCATCGCGGCGATTGGCGCCGGCGTGCCCCCGCCTGCAAAGGAGACCGTCGATGCCAGCGGGCGCCTAGTCTTTCCCGGGCTGATCGACGGCCAGGTCCATGCCGGCTCGGCCGAAGGCTTCACCGGCCTCGAGGATCTGACGCGCTCGGCGGCGGCGGGCGGGATCACCACCGTGGTGGACATGCCCTATGACGAGCCCGATCCCGTCGTGGATTGCGATCTCCTCGCCCGCAAGATCGAGGTTCTCGAGGCCAAGGCGCATGTCGACGTGGCGCTCTACGGCACCGTCCCCAAGCAGGTGGATGTGGCGATGATCCATCGCCTCGCCGAGGCCGGCGTTGCGGCCTTCAAGATCTCGACCTATGAGAACCATCCCAAGCGCTTTCCCCGCATCTCCCATCCCGAGATGGAGCGGGCCTTCGCCGCCATCGCCGAGACCGGCCTCACCGTCGCCGTCCATAACGAGGATCAGGAGCTGGTGGACGACGCCATCGCCCGGGCCAAGGCGGCGGGACGCCTGCGCGCCGATGCCCATAGCGCCGCACGGCCGGCGCTGGCGGAGCGGGTCGCCAATGCGGTGCTGCTGGAGATCGGGGCCGCGACCGGCGCCCGGGTCCATATCGTCCATTCCTCCATCGCCCGGGGATTCGACCAGGCGAAGAGCTATCGCGCCCAGGGATTCGCGGCGACGGCGGAGACCTGCATCCACTATCTGATCCTGACCGAGGCCGATGTCATCCGGGCCGGGACCCGCGGCAAGGTCAATCCGCCGATCCGCGCCGCGGAGCGCGAGGCGATCTGGCGGCATGTGATCGAAGGCGATGCCGCCTTCGTCTCCTCCGACCACTGCTCCTGGCCGCTCGCCCGCAAGAACGACGAGAACATCTTCGCCTCGCCGGCGGGTGCACCGGGGGTGGCCCTCCTCCTGCCGCTCTTCTTCTCCGCCGCCGTGGACCAGCGCGGCCAGGCGCCGCAGCTCGTGGCGCGGATGCTGGCCGAGGCGCCGGCGCGCCCTTTCGGCCTCTATCCGCAGAAGGGCGCGCTCCGGATCGGCGCCGATGCCGATGTGACCATCGCCGAGCGCGGGCGCTTTCAGGTGGACGAGGCGCGCCAACACAGCGAGCGCGCACCCTGGAGCCCCTATCACGGACTGCCGGTGACCTTGCGCGTCGCCGCCACCTATCTCCGGGGCCGCAGGATCTTCGATGGCGAGGGGGTCCTCGCCCGGCCGGGCGATGGCCGTTTCCTCAGGCCGCAAGCGACACCCTTGCGCGCCCAGCCGGAGCGCCTGCGCGCATGAGCGGGCGCATCCTGGTCATCAACCCCAACAGCAATGAGCGGGTGACGGCGGATATCGCGTGTGCCGTCGAGGGCCTGCGGATTGCGGGCGGCCCGGAAATCGACTGCGTCACCCTCACGGAGGGCCCGCCGGGGATCGAGACCCAGGTCCATGTGGATACGGTGGTCGAGCCGCTGCTGCGCCTCGCTAAGCGCGAAAGCAATCAGGCGAGCGCCGTGGTCATCGCCTGCTTCTCCGATCCCGGGCTCTACAGCCTGCGCGAGGCGCTCGATATTCCCGTTTATGGCATCGCCGAGAGCGGCTTCGCTGTCGCCCTCACCAAGGGGGAGCGCTTCGGCATCATCTCGATCCTCGGCCGCTCCATCCCGCGCCATCGGCGCTATGTGGCGAGCCTGGGCCTCGGCGCCCGGCTCGCCGGCGACCGGGCGATCGATATGGGCGTAAGCGAGCTGGCCCATGGCGAGCTCGTGCTGCGACGCATGAGCGAGATCGGCGAGCAGCTGAAGACGGAAGACGGGGCCGATGTGCTGGTGCTGGGCTGCGCCGGCATGGCCCGCCATCGCAAGGCGCTCGAGCATAGCATCGGCGTTCCGGTGGTCGATCCCGTCCAGGCGGCGGTCGGCCTGGCGCAGCTCACCCTCCAGATCGACGGAGCATAGGATCATGGCACGACCACTCAGCATCGCCGGCGCCCAGCTCGGGCCTATCGGCCGGAAAGAGCCGCGCCGCCGGGTGATCCAGCGGCTGGTCGCGCTGATGCGCGAGGCGAAGGGCCGGGGCGCGGAGCTGGTGGTCTTTCCCGAGCTCGCACTCACGACCTTCTTCCCGCGCTGGCATATCACCGATGCCGCGGAGCTCGATTCTTTCTACGAGACCGAGATGCCCTCGGCGGAGACCGCCCCGCTCTTCGAGGAAGCCAAGCGCCTCAGCATCGCCTTCCATCTGGGCTATGCGGAGCTGACGGTCGAGGACGGGCAGCAGCAGCGCTTCAACAGCGCGATCCTGGTCGATCGCCGCGGCAGCATCATCGGCAAATACCGCAAGATCCACCTGCCGGGCCATAAGGAGCCGGACCCGGCTCGCGCCTTCCAGCATCTGGAGAAGCGCTATTTCGAGCCGGGCAATCTGGGCTTCCGGACCTGGGAGACCCTGGGCGGGATCATCGGAATCCTGATCTGCAACGACCGGCGCTGGCCGGAAGCCTTCCGCGTCCTGGGACTCCAGGGGGTGGAGCTGGTGCTGATCGGCTACAACACCCCGGCGGTGAACGGCCAGGCCTTCGAGCCGCCGCATCTGCGCGCCTTCCACAATCACCTGACCATGCAGGCCGGCGCCTATCAGAACGGAAGCTGGGTCGTCGGCGTGGCGAAGGCGGGCCATGAGGGCGGGGTCGACATGATGGGCGGCAGCGCCATCATCTCGCCCAATGGCGAGATCGTGGCCCAGGCATCGAGCCTGGAGGACGAGCTGATCCTCGCCCGCTGCGATCTCGATGCCGGCAACTACATCAAGAAGAACATCTTCAACTTCGCCGCCCATCGCCGGCCGGAGCATTACCGCCTGATCGTCGACACCACCGGCGCGCTCCGCGGCCCTGCGGCGGGCTAACTTCCCCCTTCCCTTGCGGGGGAGGGTCGGGGGGTCTGATCCGCGGAGGCGGATCAAACCGATGCTCGTAGCCCTAGCCCCGTCTGGCCAAGAAGAGGGCCTGGGAGACGGCGACCTCGATGCTGGCGGCGTCGAAGGGCTTGGTGACCACGAAAGCAGGCTCCAGGGTTTCGCCGGTGAGCAGGCGTTCGGGATAGGCGGTGACGAAGACGACCGGCACCTCCGCCCCCTTCAGGATCGTCTGCACCGCCGTGATGCCCGAGCTGCCATCGGCCAGCTGGATATCCGCCAGAATCAAGCCCGGCTTCGCCTCCCGCGCTTTCGCCACCGCCTCCGAGGCGCGGCTCGCGATGCCGATGATGCGATGGCCGAGGCCCCGCACGATCTGGGCCACATCCATGGCGATGACGGGCTCGTCCTCGATGATGAGGACATCCGCGGCCGGCTGGCGTTTCAGATCGGCCCAGGCATGGTCGATGTGCCGCTCCACCTCCTCCACCTCGAGGCCGAGGATCTCGCCCGCCTCGGCGGGAGAAAAGCCTTCCTGGTGGACGAGAAGCAGGGCCTGGCGGTCCGCCGGCGACAGCTCGGCGAGCCGCTCGCCGACGCGACGCTGCATCGGATCGGATACCCCGGTCAGCTCGGCCATGGCGGTGACCGGCTGGCCGATGGTCTCATGGAAAAGCTTGAAAAGACCCAGCCCCGGCCTGCCGCGGGCCTCGAAATGCTGGGGGTTCTCCAGCAGGCGTTCGAGGCTGTCCCGGATGAGCCCATCCCCCGTCTTCTGGGACCCGGTCAAGGCCCGCGCATAACGCCGCAGATACGGCAGTTGCTGGAGGATCTGGTGCTTCAGCTCGGACATCGCCCCTCCGATCCGGGCTCCATACTGGAACCTCGACTGGAATCTCGCCTTTTGTCCGGAAGGTCAAACCGACACAACTCCCGGCATTGATCACGGAGCCAGTGGCATTTTATGAGCAATCCTGTCACAGCCTAGGCTTGGCCCATGCAACCATTCAAGGGGCCGGAGGTTATGGTCTAACCAAGCGGCGGATTGGCCGTCCGCCGCGTGGTTGCACGGGGGGTGATGTCGGGCCACAGTTCAGATACCGCACCGGGCCAGAGGGCCAGCGGCGACATTCGCATGACATAGGTCGATTTAGATGGGCGATGCGCAGGACAAGGGAGGGGTCGGGAAGGGTGAGACTGTGAAGCATTCCAGAACGAACCGGCGCGGCAAGCGCAATCTTGAGGAGCGCTGGTTGGAACGGAAGGTTCGCGATATGTACCAGGAAGTCGTCAACGAGCCGGTACCCCAGGAACTGCTCGATATCGTGAAGCGCATCCCGAAGCTGGACGATTGAGCGGCTCAGTGAGCCATCCCGGCTTTCCGCGAGATGCCTCATCGGGCCATCGAGAACCGGCATCCCCTCAAACTCATCGGACGCGGATGAGATCGGCAGATTGTATGGGACGATCCCTAATCCATCGAAGGCTTGGCATGTCCTTTTCCGCCGCAGGTGCATATGAGCGCGGATAAGCCTCGCAGCGCCGTGGTGGAGGAGGAGGTCCTCGCCTGCCTCCCGCATCTTCGTGCCTTCGCCCGCTCCTTGACCGGCGACCGCGACCGGGCCGACGACCTGGTCCAGGATGCGGTGCTGCGCGCGCTAGGCGCTGCCGAGCAGTTCACCCCAGGGACCAATTTCAAGGCCTGGATCTTCACCATCCTGCGCAACCTCTATTTCAACGAGTTCCGCCGGAACCCGTCGCTCTTCCGGCCCCTGGAAGCGGCGGATATGGAGATGCATGCCACATCCCCGGCCCAGCAGGCCGGGCTCGAATTCGACGACTTCCGCCGCGCCTTTGCCAAGCTGCCGGCGGAGCAGCGCGAGGCGCTGGTGCTCGTGGGCGCGGATGGCTTTAAATACGAGGAGGCGGCGAGGATCTGCGGTTGCGCCGTCGGCACCATCAAGAGCCGGGTGTCCCGGGCTCGCAGAGACCTCCAGGCCATGCTCGGCGAGCCGCCGTCCCAGGGCGGCGCTGTCCCGGAGGCGAAGCAGGCCCCGGAAAAGTCGGAGCGCGAAGGACGGGGAGGCGAGGATTGATCGGGAACCACAGCCGGACGGACTGACCGAGCAGCAAGCCCGGAGCAGCCCTTCTCCACAGAAAGAGACGCCAGCTTCTGCCCCGCGACGCTTCCGCGAGCGGGTCCAGCAGCTCATGGCCCCGCTTTATGCACGCCTCGTCGTGCTCCTCGGCCTCCTGCTTCTGCCCGTCGTCATCTACAGCATCCTCACGGCCTATCAGGCCTATCGCGCGGGGCGGATTCAAAGCCTCGAGGGCGTGCGCCAGCTCGGCGAGCTCGCGGCCGGGCAGGAGCAGGCCCTGACCGATGCGGCGAAGAGGCTCCTCGTGGCGCTGACGCGTGCGAATGTCGTCCCCGTCCTGCTCCTGCAGACGACGGATTGCGGCGCGCGCACCGCCTCCATCATCGAAGGCTTCAAGGCGGAATACCGATATCTCGGAATATCCGACGCCAAAGGCAACATCCTCTGCAGCTCGCGGGCCGCCACCGTGGGCTTGAACCTGGCCGACCGCCCCTGGTGGCACGAGGCCAAGGACCAGCATGAGATCTTCGTCAGCGATCTGATCGAATCCAAGCTGACCGGAGAGCCGATCGTCACCGTCGCCGCCCCGCTCGGCGCCTCGGGGCCGGCCTTCGACGGCGTCATGTTCATCGGCATCGACGCCCGGGCCATGATGCGCCAGCCGGAGCTTCCGGCCGACGCCGTCGCCTTCCTGATGGATCGAAGCGGCGATGCCATGACCGCCGGCGGCCTCGTGACCCTTGCCGATCTTTCATCCAAGAGCGTCAAGTCGCATCCCGAGCTGGGCGGCCTGCCCGACCCGAAGCAGCTCGCCGACGCCCTCGCCAAGGGCCCGCTGCAATTCGCGGCCACCAGCCTCGACGGGCAGCAGCGCCTCTATGTGGCGACCCCGCTGCGGGGCAGCCACCTCCTGATCCTGGTCGGCCTGCCGGAATCGCGCCTGTTGAGCTCGGCGCGGGAGAACCTGGTGCACGCCGTGATCGTGCCCGTTGCCATGATGCTGTGGACGCTGCTGCTCGCCGGCATCGCCGGGCATTTCATGGTGGCGCGCGGCCTGCGCAGCCTGTCGCGTACGGCACGCGCGCTGCGCCGTGGCGACTACAGGGCGCGGCCCCGCCTCAAGGGCGGGCCGCAGGAGCTGCGCCAGCTCGCCGACACGCTGACGGCTCTCGCCCGGCGGGTCGAAGAGCATGAGCAGAGCCTCAGCCGCTCCCTCGAGCAGAAGGAGGCGATGCTCAAGGAGATCCACCACCGCATCAAGAACAACCTGCAGGTGGTGACGAGCCTGATGAGCCTCCAGGCGGGACGGCTGCGCGATCCGGTGGCGATGGCGGCACTCGCCGATCTCCAGCGGCGCGTCCGCTCCCTCAGCCTGCTCCATCGCCATCTCTATGAAGGTGACGATCTGCGCTATCTAGATTTCGGACAGTTCGTCACCGAGCTCGCCCAGATGGTGAAGGAATCCTGCGGGCCGCGGGCGGAGAACATCGCGATCGAGGTGGATATCCCGCCGATTCCCCTAGATCCCGACCGCGCCGTGCCGGTGGCCCTTCTGATCACCGAGGCGCTGAGCAATGCGCTGCGCCACGGCTTTCCCGCCGGAGGGCGGGGCCGCGTCGATATCGGTCTCACGGCGGATGCCGAGGGCAAGGCGACGATCACCATCGCCGACGACGGGATGGGATGGCACGCGACCTCCAGCGACGAGGAGGCCGGCACCGAACGGATGCAGAGCATGGGCATGTCGCTCATGCAGGTCTTCGCCCGCCAGCTCGGCGGCGAGCTCCAGGTCCAGGGCCCGCCGGGCGCCACCATCCGCTTCTCCTTCCAGCTCGGCTGAATTCGAGGAATCTGTTCCCTTTCGGGCAACCCAACCGCGCCGGAACTATGCCTGTAACGGGGCATTTCCCTCATACGACCCCCATACATGACTCGGAGGAATGCATGAACAAGCTCGCAACCCTGGCGGCTGTGGCCGCAATCGCGACCGCGGCGGTTCCCGCCGTCGTCATCGCCCAGGGCACGACGCAGACCATCGCCGCCGTCGACGTGAAGATGCTGTCCACCGGATTGCGCAGCAGCAAGATTGTCGGGAGCGAGGTCATCAACGAGAACAAGGACGCCATCGGCAAGATCGACGACCTGATCGTTTCGCGGGAAGACCACAAGGTCTACGCGATCATCTCGGTCGGCGGTTTCCTCGGCATCGGCAGCAAACTCGTGGCCGTCGATTACGACACGCTGCAGCCGACCTCGAACAACAGCGGTTTCGTGCTCGCCGGCGCAACCAAGGACAGCCTGAAGAGCCTTCCGGAGTACAAGTACACCGACTGACGACGCCCCCTCGGACAAGGAAGGCGGCTGCCAGCCGGCAGCCGCCTTTCGAGCAAGAAAGGGCCCTGCGGTTTCCCGCAGGGCCCCTCTTTATTCGTCCTGAGCCCGAATACCTATATGCGGCCCATCAAGAGAAGAACGATGACGACCACCAGGATGATGCCGGCACCGCCGCTGGGGTAGTAGCCCCAACCGCTGCTATAGGGCCAGGTCGGCAACGCGCCGATCAGGAGAATGATGAAGAGGATGAGCAGAATGGTACCGAGAGTCATGAGAGCTGCCTCTTGCGCCGTTGTGTGAACATCGTTTACCGCTTACCGCCAGGCCGGCTTGCCGAGATCGATCTGGCTCGGCGAGGTCAGCGCGCCGGTCAAGGCACCCGCTCCAGCGCCGATCAGAGCGCCGGTTGCCGGCGTGCCTGTGAAGGCGCCCACGATGGCGCCGCCTGCAGCACCGATGGCACCGCCGCTGACGGCTCGGTCGCCCGTGCTGCTGCCGCAGGCGCTGAGAAGCAGCAAGACGGGCACGGCAATGATTGCAACGCGCTTCATGTCAGATCTCCCGTGATTCCAGTGAGGGGCCACGGCGAATCTCCCGCCGGCGAAGGCGGAAGCTGTGGGACAACCGCCCGGCGCAATCGCACGTTCCCCTCAATCGATAAGAGAAACCGGAAAAGCCGAGGTTTGTTCCCTCCCGAGGTTCCAGGGATCCCGGGTTTCCTCGCGCCTGGGATCGTAAATCCGATCACGTGAATTTGCGGGCCCCCAGGCCAAGCGGGCGGATAAGCTGCAGGTTCCTGATCACAATCTTTCCGGGAGGCACCCATGCAACCTTCGAGGTCGCGCTGGCTCTGGGCAATCCTGGTCTCAGTGCTGTGGATCGGCGCTCCGCTCCTGGCTTCGGCGGCACCCACCTCTTTTCAGGTCAAGCTCGACGGCGCCCAGCAGGTGCCCCCCGTTCAGACCGGGGGCAGCGGCACCGCCGACCTGACCTATGATCCGGCCACGAAGGTCCTGACCTGGAACGTCACCTTCAGCGGCCTCTCCGGCCCGGCCACCATGGCGCATTTCCATGGTCCCGCCGCCGCCGGCAAGAATGCCGGGGTCCTGATCTGGATCAGCACGAAGGGACAGACGGCCACGAGCCCGCTCGTGGGCCAGGCAACCCTGACCGATGCCCAGGCCGCGGATCTGATGGCCGGCAATCTCTATATCAACGTACACACGGCGAAGAATCCGGGCGGCGAGATCCGCGGGCAGGTCAAGCCGCCGATGTGACGGCTGGGTTCCTGTACCCGAAGGGAAGTTGAGGTCGTTCTCCCCTCAGGCAGCGTCGTGGAAGATGATGCCGAGGGTGAAGCGCTCGCCCCGGCGCAGCTGGCTGACGCCGTGGCGCATGGTGGCGCGATAGAACCCACGGGCACCTTGCGCGGGGCGGTGATGGACGGCGAAAATCACCGCCTCGCCTTGCTGCAAGGGGACCACCTCGACCCGGGATTGCTGGCGCGGCCGCTGCTCCGTTAGCACGAATTCGCCGCCAGCGAAATCCGCCTCGGGCGCGCTCAGCAGGATCGTGAGCTGCAGAGGAAAGACATGGGCGCCGTAGAGGTCCTGGTGCAGGCGGTTGTAGTCGCCGGGACCGTATTTCAGCATCAGCGGCGTCGGCCGCGTCTGCCCCGCGCCATGGCATTCGGCAAGATAGGCATCCAGCGCGGCGGGCAGGGGCCCGCCCTCGCCCAGCATCTCGCGCCAGCGATTGGCGATGGGCGCGAGGCGGGCATAGAAGGTCTCGCGCAGCCGGGCCACCAGCGGGGGCAGGGGATAGGTGAAATACTGATACTCCCCCTGCCCGTAGCCATGATGCGCCATGACGACGCGCCTGCGGAACCGCTCACTCTCGCCATAGAGCCCCGCCAGGCTCCGGCATTCCGCCGGCGTCAGGAGAGGCGATGTGAGCGCAAAACCCCGCTGGTCAAGGCCCTCGGCCAGGCTGGCCCAATCCAGTTTTGCAACCGTCATCTCCGGCATCGTCCGACTCCTATCGAATCCTAAGCTAGGCGGAGATCCGCGCCGGTGCTATCCGGCCTTTGCGCTTTCTTCTCCCCGGCAGCCGTTGACAGGATTTGCCGGCCCTCCCAGGCTTGCGAAGCTGGACGTTCATTGGGGACCACATGATCCTCGTCACGGGGGAAGCGCTCTACGATCTCTTCGTCTCGGCCGATCAGGGCACCAGCTTCGCCTTCGACGCGCGGCCGGGCGGCTCGTCCTTCAATGTGGCCATCGGACTCGCCCGGCTGGGGCAGCCGACCGCTTTCCTGGGAGGCCTCTCGACGGATTTTCTCGGAGAGCGCCTGGAGCATCTGCTCGCCGAGGAAGGCATTCTCAGGCAATTCATCCAGCATCCGCCGCGGCCAACGACCCTCAGCGTCATCGGCCTCGGGCCCGGCGGCGTGCCGGCCTATGCCTTCTATGGCAACGGTGCCGATCAGGAGGTGACGCTCGCGGCGATTCCCGGGCTGCCGGCGGCGATCCGCGCTCTCCATCTCAGCTCCTTCTCCACGGTGATCGAGCCGGTGGGCGCGACCCTCGAGGCGCTGGTCGCCCGCGAGTCGGGTCAGCGCCTCATCGCCTATGATCCCAATATCCGCCCCACCATCGTGCCGGATATGGAGATCTGGCGCCGCAAGTTCAGACGCCTCCTGCCCTTCACCCATCTGCTGAAGATCAGCCTGGAGGATTTCCACCTGCTCTTTCCCGGTGCCGAGCCCGCGGCCCTGGCGCGTGGCTGGATCGCCGAAGGCCCGAAGCTGGTCGTCGTGACCCGCGGTGCCGAGGGGGCGATGGGATGGACCGCGGCGGCCGAGGTCGAGCTGCCCGCCATGCCGACGGTGCTGGTCGACACCGTCGGCGCTGGAGACAGCTTTCAGGCCGCCCTTCTCGCCGGCCTCGCGGAGACAGGCCACTTCGATCCGCGCGCCCTCGAAAGCCTGACGGCGCCCAGCCTGGTCGAGCTCCTATCCTTCGCCGGCAAGGCCGCCTCCATCACCTGCTCGCGCCGCGGCGCCGACATGCCGCGGCGCGCTGAATTGCCGGCACTGTCAACAACCCTTCACGGAGGCGCGGTAAGCTGAGCGCCCCGGCCACTCCAAGAAGGAGACAGCTGATGCCCAAGCCCAGCAAAGCCGCCGTGACCTCTCTCCCGACAAGCAGCACCAGCGACGACACGAAGGAGACCTCGACCGTCTGGTTCCGCGCAACCTTCATGCCCTTCCACGCCAATGAGGCCTGGCGGGAGGAGGCATTGCGCTTCGCCCGCCGCCGCATCGACCACAATCATGACGCCGCGATGCGGCTGACCAAATGCAACAGCTGGCAGGACCTCCTGGAGCTGCAGGTGGACTGGAGCCGCGAGATCTTCGAAGACTATCTGGCGGAAAGTCGCGAGATGCTCGAGCTCGTCACCCGCTCCACCAACAATTCCAACGGCGAGAATGGTGGCAACGGCCATCATCGCCGCGGCGATGTCGAGTCCATGACGGAAGAGCACCGTTCGGCGAACTAGGCTCATCTTTCCCTCTCCCGCTCCAAAGCGCGGGAGAGGGAGATTGGGTCACACCTTCGCGCGGGCGGCGCCGAAGCGGAGCACGGCCCCCAGCAGAGCATCGATATGGCGCTCGCGCGTGCGGTGGTTGACCAGGGCGGCGCGGATCGCGAGCTTGCCGGCGACGGTGGTGGTCGATGGTGCGGCGATGCCGGATTCATGCAGATCGGCCACGACCGCCGCATTGACCGCATCGGCCTCCGCCGCGCGAAAGCGGAAGCAGACGATATTGAGCTGGGCCGGCGCCAGCAGCTCCAGCGCCGGTGACGCCGCGACCTTCTGCTCCAGATAGCGGGCCAGCGCGCAGCTTCGCGACATCGCCGCCCCGAGTGCTGCGGTGCCATGGACCTTGAGGGTGAACCAGGTCTTGAGGGCGCGGAAGCCGCGGGAGAGATCCGGGCCGAAATCGCAGGGCCAAGGCGAGCCGGCGGCGAGCCCGCGCGTCTCGCGACGCAGATAGGCGGCGGGTGCCGCAAAGCTCGCCCGATGGCGTTCGCCGTCGCGCACCAGCAGATAGCCCGCGTCATAGGGCACCTGCCCCCATTTGTGGAAGTCGAAGGCGATGGAATCCGCCTGCTCGATGCCGCGGAAGAGCGGCGCCAGGTCCGGGGCCATGAGGGCGAGCGCGCCATAGGCCGCATCGACATGGAACCAGAGGCGCTCGCGCCGGGCGAGCTCGGCGAGCCCCGCGAGATCGTCGATCGCGCCCGCATCGACCGTGCCGCCGGTGCCCACCAGAAGGAAGGGCGTGAAGCCGTCGCGCCGGTCGCGAGCGATGGCGGCAGACAGGGCGGCGAGATCCATGCGCTGGCGGTCATCGGTGGCGATCCGGCGCAGCGCGCCGCTGCCGAGCCCCGCGAGATCCACCGCCTGACGCACGCAGCCATGAGCGGCTTCCGAAGTATAGGCCGCGAGCCGCTTGCCGCCGGCGGCGAGGCCCTGGCGGCGCACCTCGTAGCCCAGCACGGTCGTGCGGGCGATCAGCACGGCCATGAGATTGGCCATGGAGGTGCCGGTGACGAAGAGGCCGCTGGCGCTCTCGGGAAAGCCGAAGAGCGCGCGCATCCAGCCGAGGATCTGGCGCTCGACCTCGATGGGCATGTGGTCGCGCCCGCCGAGATTGGCATTGAGCCCCGCCGCCAGCATCTCCGCCAGCATGCCCACCGGCGTGCCGGCGCCATGAACCCAGCCCATGAATCCCGGATGGGCGTTGCCCGTCGCATAGGGCAGGACATCCTGCATGAAACGATCATGGGCCGCGGTGAGGCTCGAGGGTCCCTGCGGCAGCTTCTCGCGAAAAGCCGCGCGCGCCGCATCTGGAATCGGCTGCCAGACCGGGCGTTTCTCGATCCCCTCGAGGTAGTCCAGCATGTCGTCGAGCATGCGATGGCCCTGGGCGCGAAAGCCCGCCCAGTCGACGGGGTCGAGCGGAGATGATTCGTCGGTCATGGCCTGCTGGAGCTCCTCATGGTCTCGGCGTTTATGCCGCCAGGCCTGGTCGGACTCCAGCACGATTCTTTATTCCCTCTCCCGCGCTTTGAAGTCTGCAAAGCGCGGGAGAGGGTCGCTTCCCTTACCGATACCCCGTCTCGATCAGCGGGATCAGCGGGCCGATGCTTTGCGGAGTCACCACGCCGGCGCCTGTGTTGAGGGAGAGGCCCGGCATCTTGTACTTGGCCGTGAGCACGCATTGCAGCACGGGCATGAAGCCCTGGAGATAGAGGAGCTGGTCCAGGGTGACGGTGACATAGCCCGATTTGAGGCCGTCGATGGTCGCGGGCGCGAGATCGATGCCGCCGACGGTGATGTCGCCCGGCTTCTTGCCGGCCTTCTTCAGCACATCCTGGAGCACGCCGGTGACGCCGCCATGCTGCGTGCCGATGGCCTTCAAATTCGGATGGCTCTGCACATAGGCGGCCAGCACCGGCACAGCGAGAGAGGGATCGGAGTTCGCCTCCTGGGTGATCTCCAGCCGGTCGACCTTGAGGCCCGCCTTCTCCAGGGTGTCGGCCAGGCCCTTCTCCGACAGGCCGCGCTCGGCCTGGCTGAAGACGCCATAGACCATGGCCTCGTCGCCGGATTTCAGATGGCCGGTATCGATCATGTGCTGGGCCGTGAGCGAGCCACCGGCATAAAGATCGACACCGGCATAGCCGAAGCCCTGGGGCCCATAGGTCTTCTGCAATTCGCTCAGCGGCGAGTTGCCGTCGGTGACGACGATGCCCTGGCCGACCGCCTGCTTGACGAGATCGGCGAAGGCGTCATTGCCGGGATGGCCCATGATGACGATGCAGGAGGGCCGCGCGGCGAGCGCCTCCTTGAACTGCTGGATCATCGTCTCCGGCGCCCAGGCGGAGAATTGCGAGTTCAGCTTGTCGACGCCCAGCGCCTTCGCCGCCGCGGCGGCCCCGGTCTGGCGCGCCAGCGTGGCACCGTCGCCGGGATTGCCGCCCATCTGCATATAGATCGTGACGCCCTTGCCCGGCGCATCATCGGCCAGCGCCGTACCGGCGCTGGCGAGCAAGGCTGCCGCCGCAGCCCCCATCAGCAGTCGTGTCAGCCGCCCTTTGGCTCGTTTCATCGTTTCCTCCTGCTTGCTTGTTGTCCCTACACCGCTATTCGGCCGGACCCGTCCGGTCGAATCCCCTCCTGAGCCGAAGCATCGCGTTGTGCGCGAGGAAAGCGCGCACCCGGTGCGGCTCCTCGACCCAGAGATAGAAGATGATCGAGATCAGGAACACGAGGCCCTGGATCGTGCGCACCCAGGCGCCCGTCAGCCCCGTCGCCACCAGCCCGGCCTCGATCATGCCGATGATGAAGCAGCCGAAGACCGTGCCGACGATGGTCGCCCGCCCGCCGAAGATGGAGGTGCCGCCGATCAGCACCGAAGCGATGGCGGTGAGCAGATAGCCCTGGCCCTGATTGCCGAAGAAGTTCTTGTTCTCGAGCGTCAGCAGCATCGCCGCCAGGGCCGAGAGGCCTCCCATCAGGGTGAAGAGCCGGATCTTCTCCCGCGCCACATCGATGCCGACGACCCGCGAGACCGCATTAGAATCGCCGATGAACAGCACATGTTCGCCGAACCGGTGCCGGTTCAGGATGAACCAGAGGAAGATGACGATGAGGGCGGTCCAGAGGGACTGCACCGAGACGTCGTTCACCCAGGCGAGAGAATCGGGCGCGCCGCCGAGGCGGCCCACCAGCACCTTCCAGACCGAGCTCTCCTCGGCGCCGCGCAGCGCATAGGACTTGCCGCCGGAGAGCACCGTCGCCATGCCGGACCAGAAGAACTGAGTCGCCAGCGTCGCCATGAAGGAGGGCACGCCGACCCGGGCGACGAGCAGCCCGTTGATGCAGCCGACCAGGAGGCCGGAGGCAAGGCCGGCGGCGACCGCGATCCAGCCGAGATCGTATTCCTTGAACAGCACCGCGAAGATGAAGCCGCTGAAGGAGATGATCGCGGGAAAAGAGAGATCGATCTCGCCGGCCCCGATGACGAAGGTGAGGCCGATGGCGAGCAGCACCAAAGGCGGCAAAGTGGAGAG
>DATBBO010000243.1:0-8739 GCA_036270995.1 Dongiaceae bacterium
GCCGCAACCTCTTCGACGACGGAAGTGCCGCCGGCAGCACCCTGCTGCGACAAGCGATCGGCGGGCTCCATCGAACCATGCCGGAGGCGCAGGCGCTCTTCGCCCCCAGCCTCAACGCCTTCCGCCGCTTCGGGCCGGGGCGGTTCGTGCCGCTGAACCGCTTCTGGGGCTACAACAACCGCGCCGTCGCCTTCCGCGTGCCGGCGGGGCCGGCGGCGGCGCGGCGCATCGAGCATCGCGTGGCCGGCGCCGATGCCAATCCCTATCTGGTGCTGGCGGCGATCCTCGCCGGCCTCCATCACGGCATCGAGACCAGGGCCGATCCCGGACAGCCGCGCCAAGGCAATGTCGTCGAGGAGGATGCGGGGCTCAGCTTCGATCTCGCCACCGCCCTCGATCGCCTCGGCAATAGCGACATCCTCGGGCGCTACATCGATTCGGGCTATCTCCAGGTCTATGCCGAGGTGAAGCGCGCCGAGCGAGCCCGCTTTCTCGACCATATCGGCCGGCGCGAATACGACTGGTATCTGTGAGAGCCCATCCATGAGCGCGGTCGCGCGCCGGCTCCTCGCCTGGTACGACCGCCACCGGCGCAACCTGCCCTGGCGCGCCAAGCCCGGCGAGCAGCCCGATCCCTATCGTGTGTGGCTGAGCGAAATCATGCTGCAGCAGACGACAGTGGCGGCGGTGGGGGCCTATTTCCAGAGCTTCCTCGCCCGCTGGCCGAGCGTCGAGGCCTTGGCCGAAGCAAAGCTCGACGAGGTGCTGCATGCCTGGCAGGGCCTCGGCTATTACGCGCGCGCCCGCAATCTCCATCGCTGCGCGATCCATGTCGCGGGTGCGCTCGGCGGGCGCTTCCCCGATACGGAGGAGGGCCTCGCCGGCCTGCCGGGCGTCGGCCCCTATACGGCGGCGGCAATCGCTGCCATCGCCTTCGACCGCAAGGCGACCGCGGTGGACGGCAATGTGGAGCGGGTCGTGGCGCGGCTCTTCGCGGTCAAAGACCCGCTGCCGGGGGCGAAGCCCGAGCTCCGCCGCTTGGCCGGCAGGCTGACGCCCGCCCGACGCGCCGGGGATTTCGCCCAGGCGATGATGGATCTGGGAGCGACGATCTGTCTGCCCGGCCGGCCGAAATGCATGCTCTGCCCGGTGAGCGAGGATTGCCGGGCGCGGGCCGAAGGAAGTGCCGAGGATCTGCCGGCGCGCTCGCCCAAGCGGGCGCGGCCCCTGCGCCGGGGCGTCGTCTTCTGGGCCGTGCGGAAGGACGGCGCGGTGCTGCTACGCCGCCGGCCGGAAGAGGGGCTGCTCGGCGGGATGATGGAGTTTCCCTCGACCGACTGGCGCCAGAAGAGCTGGAGCGAGAGTGAGGCGCTCCGTCACGCGCCGGAAGCGGGGCGCTGGGAGCGGCTGCCCGGCCTGGTGCGCCACGGCTTCACCCATTTCGAGCTGGAGCTCGCGGTCCTGACCGCGCGGGTCGCGGGCGAGGCGCCCGGCGTCTGGTGCAGGATCGACCGGCTCTCGGAGATGGCGCTGCCGAGCCTGATGAAGAAAGTCGCGCGCCACGCGCTCGGCAAGGTCGCTGCGGAAAAGCAAGGGTTCGCGAAAGCGAAAGAGCGCAGGCCGAGGGGAGCACTTCGGCGCGCCGGCGCTAGATGAGATCCGCGGCCCTCAGCAGATTCCGATCCCGTCACCGTTTGCCCAGCGCGTGCTCGATCCTCTCGAGATACTCGTCGCTGTCCGTCCGCGGTAGACGCAGCGCCCGTTCGACCGCCGCGCGGTGGAGCGCCCGGCTGCCATCGGTGGCCTCCAGCGAGTTCGACAGCGCCGTCAGCCCTTCGGCGGCCTTGCGCAGGTCGAGGCCGAAACAGCGCAGGGCCCAGCGCAGGAAGGGCAGGGCCGCGGCATTCGCGGCGATGATCCGGGCGACAAGCCCGCGGAGCTGATCGCGGGCATCACGCCATTCGTCATGCTCCGCGCTCGGGCCGGTATTGCCCGTCCTGAAGATCACTTCCGGTGCTTCCTCGCGCAGCCGATAGGCCGTCAGCAAAGGGTTGGCCAGAAGATGGGTCACCAGCCACCCAAGCACACCCAACGCAAAAGGCACGAGCAGATTGCCCCACCAGTACATGGGCCAAGCGTAGCGTGGTGGGCGGGATCAGAGGTGGAGCAACAAAGGTCCGGAAGGCGCGCTGCTTACGGGGCCTTCGCCGACAAGTTTGGCGAGGGCCGGATGACCTCCGTGGCAAGGCCGAAGAGCATCATCGCACGGATCGTCATCCAGGCGAGGTCGAGCTCCCACCATTTGTGACCATGGCGCGCCGAGGTGGGCTGAGCGTGGTGGTTGTTGTGCCAGCCCTCGCCGGCAGCAAGCAGGCCGACGATCGGGTGGTTCCGGCTGCGGTCGGGCGTGTCGTAGTTCCGATAGCCCCAGATATGGGTCACGGAATTGACGGACCAGGTGGTGTGCCAGACGAGAACAGTCCTGAGCGCGCCGGCCCAGACGAAGAGGCTCGCGCCGAACTGGGCCGCGGCGAAGATTCCCTCGCCCCGGACGAGCGCGAGGGCGAAGCCCAGGACGAAGAAGGCGACCCAGGAGAGGAATGTGAGCTTGATCCAGTTCTTGCGCCGGTCGAGCGCGACGTAGAACGGGTCGCGCATCATGTCCTTGGAATAGCGCTCGATCATGACGGCGGGCTTCATATCTGGCGGGCGCACCAGCAGCCAGCCGAAATGCGCCCAGTAGAAGCTGCGCAGCGGCGAGTGCGGATCGCGCTCCTCATCCGGGAAGCGGTGGTGCCGGCGGTGGACCGCCACCCAGAAGCTGGGCGAGAACTGCAGGCAGCAGGTTCCGAGGGTCGCCAGAAGGTGCTCGACCCATTTGGGGCAGGTGAAGCTGCGATGGGCGAGCAGGCGGTGGAAACCGAGATTGATCCCGAGGACGCCGAAGACATACATGCCGGCGGCCGCAAGGGCCACGCCCGTCCAGCTGAAGAACCAGGGGAACAGGGCGAGGGCAGCGAGCAGATGGCAGATGATGAACCCGATGAAGGTATCGGTCTTCAACTTCGCCTTCGGCACTGCCAGGGCCTGGGCGCCATGAGGCAGGGCAGCCGCGCGCGGCTTCGGTGACGCCGGCTTTGCATGGCTCTGCACCCTATCGCGATCTCGTTCCCGCTTCGCCAAGCGATCCTCGGTCTGTCGTCCGCTTTCGGCTGCCTCCAACGAGCCAACACCACCCCATCCTCTTCGGCCAGATCGGCACGAAGGAAGCGGCGTCGGATTCTAGTGGAAGCCTCGCCCTTATCCACCTAATCCTTGTGCCAGTCAAAGCCTGATTTTGTTGGCGAAGTTGCCGCGGCCCGTTTGTTGACGCATCAACCGCCGGTCGGATCCCCAGGCAGCAGCGACTGAAGACTCTGCTCGAATTTCCAGGCCTCGCCCGGGCCGTGGCGGGTAAGGGTCCAGACCAGGTCGAATCTTTCAGGGGCCCAGCTGCCGGGGGCACCGGAATTTCTGCCGGCAATCGCCGCGACGATCGCCGGAATGGCTTCGTGCTGCCAGCAGACGAGGGTGTCGCCGGTGAGCGGGGCCAGGGCTTCGGCGAGGGCGGTTTCCTGACCCTTCGTGAAATCTATCAGGAGGTCGAGCTTCAACAACTGCGACAAGGCCGTCACGGTCTGAACCGGCCGCCGGCTCTTGCTGCCATCCATCTTGTCGCGGTGCGAGGCATAGATGCGCTGGGGCTTCGCGAGAGGCGCGGGCGGGGCGCGGAAGAAGAGCGCCAACGCGCCGGCGCGCTGCCAGCCGCGGATCACCAATGACTCCCTGTCCTCCACACCTTTTTCCGTGAGCCCAGGACCGGGCCAGGCGCCGCCGGGCTTCTCCCCATGGCGGATCAGCATCACGCGCTGTGGAGGCATGTCTCCCTCCTGGAAGGTGCGCCGGCCGCGGATCAGTGCAGCTCGGCGCGAAGCTTCTGCCGCAGCAGATCGATGGGCACCAGCTTGCCCTCGACCTCAAGATACCAGAACTCCCAGCCATTGCAGGCGGGAGCGCCCTGGACATGGGCGCCGACCTGATGGATCGAGCCGCGGCAATCGGCGGAGATCAGCGTGCCATCGGCGCGCACCTTGGCGGTCCAGCGCCGGTTGGCGCTGGTGAGGAGCGTGCCGGGCGAGAGATAGCCGCGCTCGACCAGCCAGCCGAAGGGAATGCGCGGCTCGTCGCGCTTGGCCGGGGTGGCGACGATATCGATATCGGTGTTGGCGGGCGTGGCGCCGAGGCGCTTCTCGGCGACGGCGATATAGCCCTTGTCGCGCTCGATGCCGATATAGTTGCGGCCGAGCCGCTTGGCGACGACGCCCGTCGTGCCTGTGCCGAAGAAGGGATCGAGGACGAGATCGCCCGGCTGCGTCGAAGCGAGGATGACGCGGTGGAGGAGCGCCTCGGGCTTCTGGGTCGGATGGGCTTTCCGTCCGTCCCTGTCCTTCAGCCGCTCGCCGCCATTGCAGATGGGAAGGAGCCAGTCGCTGCGCATCTGGAGGTCGTCGTTGAGCGATTTCATCGCCTCGTAATTGAAGCGGTAGCGCGCCTCGCGATCCTTGGCGCACCAGATCATCGTCTCATGCGCGTTGGTGAAGCGCCGGCCGCGGAAGTTCGGCATCGGGTTGGTCTTGCGCCAGACGACATCGTTCAGGATCCAGTAGCCGAGATCCTGGAGGCGGGCACCGACGCGGAAGATGTTGTGATAGCTGCCGATGACCCAGAGTGTGCCCTCCGGCTTCAGCAGGCGCCGGGCTGCAGCGAGCCAGGCCTCGCTGAAGCGGTCATAGCTGGCGAAATCGTCGAAGCGGTCCCAGGCCTCCTCGACCCCGTCGACGCGGCTGTTGTTGGGCCGGTGGAGCTCGCCTTCGAGCTGGAGGTTATAGGGCGGATCGGCGAAGACCATGTCGACCGAGCCCTCGGGCAGAGAGCGCATGGTTTCGATGCAATCGCCGGAAATGATGCGGTTCTTGGCAGCTTCCCCCATGGCGGGGGAGCATGAGTCCACCGAGTCGTGGCGTCAAGAAAGAAAATCGAAACAATAGTTTGTGGCTATAACTTCATAAACAGCCCTAAATGTACGGCGGTGATGGGGCGTGAGCCCCAGGCGCTGGATCGCCGCGCGATGCTCTGGCGTGGGGTAGCCGACATTGTGCTCCCAGCCATAGCCCGGAAAGCTCTCGGCGAGAGCCTTCATCTCGCGGTCGCGGGTCACTTTGGCGACGATGGAGGCCGCGGCAATGGAGAGGCTGATGCCATCGCCGCCGACCACGCATCGGGTCGGAAAGCCGAACCCCGGCAGGCGGTTGCCATCGACAATGATGAGGCTCGGCGTGACGCCGAGCGCGGCGAGCCCGTCGACGGCGCGGCGCATGGCGAGGTGGGCTGCGCGCAGGATGTTCAGCTGCTCGATCTCCTCCACGCTCGCCTCGCCGACGCCGATCTGGGCGTGGTCGGGCAGGCGCGCGAAGATCTCCTCGCGCTCCTCCGCGGGGACCTTCTTGGAATCGTCGATGCGCCGCGCGAGGCGCCGCGGAATCTTGCGGTCGAGCACCACCGCCGCGGCGACGACAGGGCCGGCGAGCGGCGCGCAGCCGACTTCATCGACCCCGATGACGGTGCCCTCGACACTGCGCTCGATCCTCCAGCCCGGCATGGGGAAAGCCTAGCACCGCGCGGCGAGTCGGCGCGAGCCTTGCGCGCGTCACGGCTCCTCGAGGGGCTGGAACCAGGCGTAGCTCTGCCCGGTCCAGTAGAGGGCCGTGTCGATCCCCGCCTCGGTGCCGACGACGAGGATATCGTGGGCGATCCGCTTCTCCTGACGGTGAAACTCCTCGAAGCTCTTCGAGCCACGCTTGGCGATCGCGAGCGGGATAGGCGTCTCGCTCCAGATCGGGGATTCGAAATAGCTGGTGACGCCATCGCCCTGATAACCGGTCAGCAGGAACTTCCGCTTGCCGCCATCCTGCAGGATGGCGAGCGCGAGGGCTTCCCCGCGTGGGCCGAGCGGTGCCGTTCCGAAAAGCTTGCCGATCACCGTGACGTCGGAAGCGAGCTTGTGGTCCGTGGATTGGGGAAGGATCGTCACCAGATAGACGGCATCGGCCGTGCCGTCGCCTTCGAAATCTCCCGTGGCGAAGGGCGCGGCGAAGCGGTCGTTCGCCTGCACCCGCGAGCCGAAGAGCTGGGAAACATTATCAGGCGAAGCGGCCTCGGCGCTCGACACGCCGAGAGCGGTCAAGAGCACCAAGCCCAGTGCCAAACCGCCAAGCCGCTTCACTGTCGAGATCAACGTCTTCATGGAGTGGCTACCCCGTATCTCCCCTCGGTCCGGGATTTGGCGTAGACTTGCGCCTCCCTTGGGACGGGGGTTCCAGATGAATATCAGATTCGCCGCCGCGATGGTCATCGCTATCGCCTGCGCCTTTTCATCGCCCGCGCGGAGCCAAGGCGTGCTGGGCGTCGTGGTGGTGGATTCCCAGGTCAATCCCCAGGGGGCCTTCGTCAACACGGTCCAGCCCGGCAGCGCCGCCGCTTCGGCGGGCCTCGTGCCGGGGGATGTGATCACCGGCGTCGACGGCAATCCCGTTGCCGGGGCGTCGGAGCTGCACCAGATCATGGCGTCGCATCATCCCGGCGACCGGCTGATCCTCCAGGTGGTGCGCTACGGAGGCGGCCCCGCCGAGATCTCCGTCACCCTGGGCGGCGCCGGAGCCGCGAGCACCGCGCAGACTGCGCCGCAGCCTTCAGCCGCTGCTCCGGCGCCGGCGCCTACAGGCGGCGGGGGAGCGAGGCCCGACATGATCTGGACCCGCTTCACCGATCCGGTGGAGCATGCCTTCACCATCGACGTGCCCAAAAGCTGGCGGGTCGCGGGCGGGACGCGGCGGATGAATGCCGTGGAGATCAGGGCGGGTGTCGACACAGTCTCGCCGGACGGCGCCATCACGCTCTTCTACAGCGATCCCGATGTGCCGATTTTCACCGTGCCCTCGCCGACGCTGGAGATGGCGGGGCTGCATCAGGGCATGGTGTACAATCCCGGCCAGGGCGTGCAGCTTCTGATCGAACCCTATATGGACGGCGAGCAGTTCGCGGCGGGCTGGGGAGCGCAGCGGATCGCCGAGGGCTGCGCGAATGTCTCGCGCACGGGCGCGGCGCCGCGGCCGGACCAGAGCCGCGCGATCGACAGCACCTATCAGCAGTTCGGCATCACCACCTCGATCCAGGCGGGAGAGGCGAGCTTTGCCTGCAGCCTCAACGGGGCTCCGGCCGCCGGCTATGTCTTCGCCGCCACGGAATATGTGCAGAACGAGACCGGCACGATGTGGGATGTGAAGATGCTGGTCGGCTTCATCGCCCGCCAGGAGGCGGCGGCAAGCGCCGCGGGGCTCCTCTCCCATATGGTTGCGAGCTTCACCATCGACCCTGACTGGCAGGCCGCCCAGGAGAACCTGGCCCGACAGTTCAGCCAGATCGTGGAGCAGACCAATCAGATCGTCTCTCACGCCATCATCGAGAACGGACGCAAGCTCGCGGCCACCAGCGATGCGATCTTCGCGGCCGGCCAGGCGCGTTCCCAGGCGACGACCGATGCCATCGACCACTACGACCGCTATGCCGTGCGCGGCACCGCCGACTTCGTCAATCCCGAGACCGGCACGACCTACTACAACCTCGATAACAGCTATGCCCACACTTATGTGAACGGCGATGGCGAGATCAGGCAGAGCGACCAGCCGGCACCGCCGGGGCAGGGCTGGAGCGAAATGAAGATGACGCCTTAGCTCAGACTCGCTCGCCCAAGCTTCATTCGGGGCGGAAGACGAGGATCGCAGCGTCCGTGCCGAGCTCGCCGGCGCGGGCTGCCACGAAGAGCCGGTCAAGCTCCGGCACGAAGAGGGATGTCCGCGCCCCCGCCAAGGTGGGAATGCGGGCAATGCGCCGGGTGCCCGCTGCGGACTGGCCGAACACATCCACGACGCCTTCGCCGCAGCTCACATAGATCCGCTTGCGGCTGTCATCGAAAGAGGCGTCATCCGCATCCGTGCAGGTCGGCGTGCGTCCCAGGACTTTGCCGGCGCGGCTGTCGAGCAGCACGAGGCGCGGCGGGGAGCGGAAGACGACCGCCAGCTCTGCGCCGGTGGCGTCGATCGCCAAGGGAAAGTTCTCTGCCAGCCCCGGCACTTGCCATTTCGCCACCTGCCGCCCGCTGGCGAGATCGACGACCGCGAGTTGCTTGGCATCCGGAATGTTGACGTAGACGCGGCTTCCATGCGGATCGAGTTGGAAAGATTCCGGATGAGCCGGAAGAGCGATGCTGCGGCGGAGTGCCTGATGGGCGATATCGACGATGGCGAGCCCGCCATTGCCGTAGCCGACGATGGCGATCTGGTTGCCGGGATCGATGCGGATATTGTCGGCATCCTCGCCGAGAGGAACGCTGCCCCGGTGGGAGAAATCGCCGGCGCCGTAGAACTCCAGCGATCCATCGCCGCCGCTGGCGACGAGAATCAGATCCGCACCCGGCAGATAGGCCAGGCCCTGCGGCTGCTTGACGCCGTCGAAGCGGTGCACGAGCGCGCCCGAACCGAGATCGATGACATCGACGCTGCCATTGCCGAGCTCCGCGATCATCAGCCGCTTTCGCGCCAGGTCGACAGCCATGTGGTCGATGCGGCCGAAGACATGAGACAG
>DATBBO010000244.1:0-9640 GCA_036270995.1 Dongiaceae bacterium
CCGATCTGCATTGCGACACTCGGCCGCGCGCCGCTTTTGCGCTTGAAATACAGAAGCTCCGCTAAGGGTTCATAGGCCCGATGCGCGGATTGCGGCATCACATTTTGGCGCGCCCTGCCGATGATTTCCGGCAACAGGCTGGAGGAGCAGAAGATGCGCAACATCTGCGCGCTCGTCGCGCAGCACCATCGGCGGCCTCAGCGAAGCCGTATCGAGCCGTGCCTCGGTGCAGACGATCGTGCTGAGGGCCGTGCTGTGTCTGGAGGAAGCGAGCCGGTGACCAGCCCTTGGGCTTCGCTCAGGGCCGCATCAGCTCGAGGGCAACGGGAGAGAGCTCGATGGTGACCGGCAGGCGGGTGATGATGTCGCCGTCGCCCTGCACAGGATCGCCGACCGGACCATCGATGACGACGCGCCGGCCGGTCACGATCTCGACATCGGAGAGCTCGGGCAGCTTGCCGAGCGCGAGGGCGAGCGCGTAGCGGATCGTGCGCCAGGCTCCGCCCCGGCGGAACAGGCAGACATGGAGCTCCGCCCGGTCGAGACGGGCCTCGGGTGCGACGACGAAGCGCCCGCCGTAATAGCGGCCGCGGGCGACGATCACCGAGGCGGCTTCATGCGCCATGCCGTCGATGCTGACCCGATAGGTGGGGAAGGAAAAGGAGACGAGCTGGCGCAGCACTTCGAGCACATAGGCGCCCCTGCCAAGGAGGCGCTTCAGACGCGGCGATACGCCCGCCACCACATGAGCGTCGAAGCCGACCCCCGCCATCAGGAAGAAGGCACGGCCGTTGGCGATGCCGGGGCGGCAGTTGAGCGGCCGGCCCTTGGTCGCGGCCCGGGCGGCCTGGCGCAGATCCTCGATGCCCAGCTCGGCCGCCAGCACATTGGCGGTCCCTAAGGGAATGAGCGCCAAGCGGCCGCCCCCGGCGGCCAGCCGGCCGTTGGCCGCTTCGTTCACCGTGCCGTCGCCGCCGGCGACGATCAGGGTCTGGCTCGGGGGCGTGCCGCGCGCCAGGCGCTCGGCATCGCCCCGCGCCGCCGTCTGCTCGAGATCAAGCGCGGCGCCCTCGCCGCGCAGCAGCTCGAGGGCGGCCGCCAGACGCTTCGCCTTGCGCCGTCCGGCGGTGGGGTTGAAGACCACCGCCAGCGGCCGCCCAAGGGAATGCGCTGGCACATCGGGCATCAGGGCGCCACGCTTCACGGCTGCAACGGGCGCCAACTCTGTCATCGGACCGTCCATTTCGTCACTCTCGATAACATCGCCGTGTCAGTCCACTTACAAATTAATGAAGATTTCGCGAAACAAAACTATATCGCGGATTTTCGTTTGAGGGCCCCACAGAATATTGATATAGCAGCCGCAGGCCTCACGATAGCCGGCACTGTCCATGAACACGGTCGCAGCGGCCAACCGCTACCGCACGATCTGGATCAGCGACATCCATCTCGGCACCCGGGGCTGTAAGGCAGATTTCCTCCTCGATTTCCTGAAGCACACCGAATCCGACTATCTCTATCTGGTCGGCGATATCATCGATTGCTGGCGGCTGAGGCGAAGCTGGTACTGGCACCAGGCCCACAACGACGTGGTGCAAAAGCTGCTGCGCAAGGCGCGCAAGGGCACCAAGGTCATCTATGTCCCGGGCAATCACGACGAGCCGCTGCGCGACTACACCAACATGCAGTTCGGCGGCGTCACGGTGATCGAGGAGGCGATCCACGTCACCGCCGATGGGCGGCGCTTCCTGGTGATGCATGGCGACAAGTTCGACGGCATCGTCAAATACGCCCGCTGGCTCGCCATACTGGGCGACCATGCCTATACGCTGCTGCTGGCCGTCAACCACTGGTACAACCTCTGGCGGCGGCACTTCGGCTATCCCTATTGGTCGCTTTCCGCCTATCTCAAGCGCCGGGTCAAGGACGCCGTCAGCTATATCGACGATTTCGAGGTGGCGCTGGCCGAGGAGGCGCGCCGGCGGGGGGTCGATGGCGTCGTCTGCGGCCATATCCACAAGGCGGAGATCCGCCGGTTCGGCCCCGTGCTCTATTGCAATGACGGCGACTGGGTCGAGAGCTGCACGGCCCTGGTCGAGCATGGCGACGGGCGGCTCGAGATCCTGGACTGGGCCAGCCTGCGCAAGTTCTCGATGCTGAGCCTGGCCGCGAGCTGATGCGCATCGTCATCGTTTCGGACGCCTGGCTGCCGCAGGTGAACGGCGTCGTGCGCACGCTCATGCGCACGGTCGACGAGCTGAAGGGGCTGGGCCATGAGATGCAGGTCATCTCCCCCGATCTCTTCAGGAGTGTCCCCTGCCCGACTTATGCCGAGATCCGCCTGGCGGTGCTGCCGCGCCGGCACATGACGCGGCTCATCGATTCCTTCCAGCCCTGCGCCATCCATATCGCCACGGAAGGCCCGCTCGGCCTCGCCGCCCGGCGCTATTGCCTGCGCCGGAAGCTGCCCTTCACCACCGCCTTCCACACCCGCTTTCCGGAATATGTGAAGGCGCGGATCGGCCTGCCGCTGCCGGTGGGCTATGCGGCGCTGCGCCGCTTCCACAAGCCAGCCAGCGGGGTGATGGTGGCGACCGCGAGCCTGGAGCACGAGCTCGCGGACCGGGGCTTCCGCAACCTCCGGCGCTGGACCCGCGGCGTGGATACCGATCTCTTTCGGCCGCGGGACAAGTCCTTCCTCGACCTGCCGCGCCCGGTCCATCTCTATGTCGGGCGGGTGGCGGTGGAGAAGAATATCGAGGCCTTCCTCAAGCTCGAGCTTGCCGGCAGCAAGATCGTGGTCGGCGGCGGGCCGCAGCTCGCCGAGCTCAGCCGGCGCTATCCCGAGGTGCGATTCGCAGGGCCCCGCCAGGGCGAGGATCTCGCCTGCCACTACGCCGCGGCCGATGTCTTCGTCTTCCCGAGCCGCACCGATACCTTCGGCCTGGTGCTGCTGGAGGCGCTAGCCTCCGGCGTGCCGGTGGCTGCATATCCCGTGCCGGGGCCGCTCGATGTGGTGAATGGCGCGGGGGTGGGCTTCCTGGAGGAGGATCTCGCCTCCGCCGCGCGCCACGCCCTGACCATCTCCCCCGAAGCCTGCCGGCGCTACGCCCTGCAATTCTCCTGGCAGCGCTCGGCCGAACAGTTCCTGGGCAACCTCCAGCCTTTCGACCCGGCCATCAACAAGCCCGAGGGCTGAGCCTCACTCCCCCTCGCCCCCGAAGGGGGATCAGGGGCTGTCTGGCCGTGGCCGCTATCAGCGTTCGCGTGACGCGCCGAGACCGATCGGCCGCGCCGCCAGGCGCTTCCGGCCGGTGATCATCGCACCGACCAGGTTCTCCCGGCCGAGGATCGAGGTCGCGACAACGCCGAGGAGGTGGAGGCCGATCATTCCCCAGAGCAAATCGAGATTGACAGCATGGATCGCCGCCATGCTGTCGGTCCAGGAATCGGGCAGGAGCCGAGCGAGGGGGCCCTCATAGTCGAAGGTGCTGCTGAAGAGGCCGGAGACCACCTCGACCAGCAGCAGGCAGAGCATGACCGCCACGGCCCAGCCGCCGAGCGGGTTGTGTCCCGGCTCTGGGTTGAGCCGCCCGCGGAACAGGTCCCGGAGATGCGCCCCGACCGCCCGTGGACCGCCAAGGAAGCTCGCAAAGCGCGCCGCGCGATTGCCGGCGAAGCCCCAGACGACGCGGAAGACCAGCAGGCCCGAGAGCGCAAGGCCGCAGGCTTCGTGAAGGCCGAAGAGGTTCTCACGGCTGCCGGTCCACCAGGCGGCGAGAAACAGCAGGACGAGGGTCCAGTGGAAGAGGCGTAGCGGCAGGTCCCAGACCAGCACCGCTTCGCCGGCGCCCGGCCCCGGCGTCCGGATGGCGCGCGCCATGGACGTCAATTGCTCCGGTAGTCGCGATGGCAGGAGCGGCAGGTCGCGGCGACGGTCTTGATCTCCTTGCGGACCGCCGCGCTGTCGGTCGAGGGCGTCGTCGCGGCGAGCTTGCCGGCCTCGTCTGCCAGTTGGCGGGCCAGGCTCTCGAAGCCGGCCCGGTCGGTCCAGATCGCATCCGAAGCGGCGGTGTCGAGCCCATCCCTTGCGCCCGTCCCGGCCGGGAAGAGGATCATTAGGCCCTTGGCGTCTCGTTCGATCAATGCCCCCGCCTTGGCCAGGCTGTCATAGCTCGCGGAATCGTCCCAGTGGTTGGCGGCAAACTTCAGAGCGTTGGTCATCTGGCCGAAAACGGCGCGGCGCGTGCGCACCACATCTGACGCCGTCATGGCCCAGCAGAAGCCGATGCCGAGCCCGAAGGCCAGCGCCACGACGCAGAGCGAGATTAGAAGAACGCGTTTCGCCATAACACCTATCCACCTTTCGGCAGCCTTGCCGGCCTCCGAAGCCGACGGCGGCAAGGTCAGCGGCCGACTCGGGCTCGGAGGGAGCCGGCAGGGTGGCGATTGCACCTGACAGGAGGCTGACAGCGGGGAATGCGGCTCGACGCCGGGGGCCGGGCTAGACCCCCCAGGGAGCATGTGTGGACGGACGGACGGGCATGGAGGAGAATCTCGCCTCCGCCGCGCGCCACGCCCTGACGATCTCCCGCGAGACCCAATTCTCCTGGCAGCGCTCGGGCAAACAGTTCCCGGGCAACCTCCAGCCCTTCAACCCGGCTATCAACAAACCCGAGAGCTGAGGCACAATCCCCCTCGCCCCCCAGAGGGGAGAGAGTCGGGATCGGGGGCTCTCCGGTCGTGGCCGCTATCGGGGTTCGCTAAACTGGTCGAGGCCGATCGGCCGCGCGGCCAGGCGCTTCCGGCCTGTGATCATCGCACCTACCAGGTTCTCCCGAGTAGCCGCTTGCCGTTGCGCGGCTCCCTGGGGGATCCGCGCAACTTTCGGCAAATCGATCGGAGGTCTTAGTACTTGGGCTTTTCGCCGATGGCCCGAAGTGCCTTCCTATAGTCCGCGACGGCGGTCTTCGCCTTGCCGGCCTTGCAATCCGACGCGGCCGTGGTGGCCAGCTTCCTGGCCGATACGGCATTGGCGGTGCTCGCCTTCGTGGTGACGACGCCGTCCCACTGCTTCTGCAGTGCCACACAAGTCTGCGCCGACGTCATCGGCGCGGCCATGGCGCCCGATGCCAGCAACCCCGTCGTGATCAGGGCCGCAGCCGCAGCCGAAAACATGCCTTTCTTGCTCATGATCTCCTCTTGTGAATTGGCGGCCGACCACCGGCCACCTGCGCGCAGACAAGTAGGAAGGCCACCTGTGGGCCAGCCTCTTCGCTGCATAAATATGCGTTTACGTGAATATGTATTCACGTGGCGGCACGCCGGGCGCTGGCAGACGGGCGATCAACACATCCGGCACATCGAGAGCCCAACTCCCGGGGGGCCAGGGCTTGACCCGGCTAACCACATGCCACTTGCGGGAATCGCAGCCCTGGGAGGGCGCCGCCCCTCGATTCATCATTTCGCGTGCCTATAGGGATTGGGCAGGCGAAATTGCCGATACGCCAGTCTCCCCTTGCCAGCGGGGCCGGGCAGTGTTACCCGCCGGAACCATGGAAGACGGTCCCGCCGCCATCTCCAAGCTCTCGATCCTCATCCCCGTCCTGAACGAGGCCGACAACCTGCCGTTGCTGCGTGACCATCTGACCGCCGCGCTGGAACAGCTCGGCCATGACTGGGAAGTGGTATTGGCGAATGACGGCTCCACCGACGGCTCGGCCGAGGCCCTCGACCGGATCGCGGCATCCGACAAGCGCTTCAAGGTCATCCATCTCAGGCGCAATTTCGGCCAGACCGCGGCCCTGATGGCCGCTCTCGACCATTCCTCGGGCGACATCATCATCATGATGGACGCCGATCTGCAGAACGATGCCAGCGACATCACCCATCTGCTGGCCAAGCTCGACGAGGGCTATGACGTGGTCTCCGGCTGGCGCCGCGAGCGGCGCGACGCCGAATGGGGCCGGCGCTGGCCCTCCCAGGTCATCAACCACTTCATCTCCTGGATGACCGGCGTGCGCCTGCATGACTATGGCTGCACCCTCAAGGCCTATCGGCGCTGGGCCCTGGAGAACGTCCGCCTCTATGGCGAGATGCACCGCTACATCCCGATCTATGCGAGCTGGGAGGGGGCAAGGGTGACCGAGCTGCCGGTCGTCCACCATCCGCGCCTGCATGGCCGCTCGAAATACGGCTTCTCGCGCATCCCGCGGGTCGCCCTTGATCTGCTGGTCATCTTCTTCTTCGACCAGGCCATGGACCGGCCGATGCAGTTCTTCGGCAAGATCGGCTTCTATTCGCTCGCTGCCGCTTTCCTCGCCGGGCTCTACGCGCTGTGGCTGCGTTTCGGGGAAGGCACCTCCTTCATCAAGACGCCGCTGCCGCTCCTGGTCGTGCTGCTTACGGTGACGGCACTCCTCTGCATCTTCTTCGGTGTCATCGCCGAGATCCAGATGCGCACCTACTACGAGAGCCGGGGCAAGCGCGCCTATATCGTGCGCAAGACGATCAATATCGACTAGTGTCCCGATTGCGAAATTCGTCGAACCAGAGTCCCGGTGGCTGCGGGACACAAGTCATCGATTTGAGTGGCCTGCCTATCCCAGAATTTCGCAGGCGAATTTCTGGGGCAGGACACTAGGGGAGAAGCGCCTTGTGCGGCATCGCCGGCTATCTGCGCGACCCTGACCGCCCTGCCGCGGCGGACGAAGCCGTGCTCCGCGGCATGCTGGCGGCCATCGCCCATCGCGGCCCGGACGAGACCGGCATCCATGTCGCGGGCCCGCTCGCCTTCGGCCATTTGCGCCTGGCCATCATCGATCTTTCCGGCGGCCACCAGCCCCGGGTCGATCCGGTGACGGGCGACGCCCTGCTCTACAACGGCGAGATCTACGGCTTTGCCGCGCTTGCCGCAGAGCTGACCGCCGCCGGCGTCAATCTCATCGACCGCTCCGATACCGAGGTGCTGTTCCGCCTGCTCCAGCGCGAAGGCGTGGCGGCCACCCTCGAGAAGATCGACGGCATGTTCACCTTCGCCTTCTACGAGGCGAAGACGCAAAGCCTGCATCTCGCCCGTGACCGCTTCGGCGAGAAGCCGGTCTACTACGCCGAACCGGGCGGAGGCTTCATCTTCGGCTCCGAGCCCCGGGCGGTGCTGGCCCATCCGGCCTGCCGCGACCTGCCGGTCGATCCCGGCGCTGTCGCGAGCTTCCTCGCCTTCGAATATCTCCCCGGCCAGCGCGGGCTCCGCCAGGGCCTCTGCAAGCTTCCCGCGGGCCATGTCCTGACCCATGCCCGCGGGCGAACGCAGATCCGCTGCTACTGGCGACCCGACCCCGACGAGGCCGGCCGAGCGCGCGCCCGCGAGAGCGAGGGGGAGCGGCTGGAGCGGCTGGAGGCGCTGCTCGATTCCGGTGTGCGCGAGCGGCTGATCGCTGATGTGCCGGTGGGGGTTTTTCTCTCGGGCGGGATCGATTCCTCTCTCATCGCCGCCTTCGTCGCCCGCCATGCGCCCGGCCTCACCGCCCTCACAGTCGCGGTCCCGGGGGCAAGCTATGACGAGACGCCGGCGGCGAGGGCGCTGGCGAAAAGCCTCGGCCTCACCCATGAGGTGGTGGCTCTCGACGGGCCGGCCCTGCTCGACGCCTTCCGGGCGGTGACGGCGCGCATGGACGAGCCGCTGGCGGATTCCTCCGTGCTGCCGACCTGGGTGCTGAGCCGCGCCGCGCGGCGCCATGTCACCGTGGCGCTCGGCGGCGACGGCGCCGATGAGCTCTTCGCCGGCTATATCAGCTTCAAGGCCAATCGCGCCGCCGCGGCGTTGGCCGCGCTCCCTGCTGGGCTCGGCCGGTTCGCCCGGCAGATGCTGACCGCACTCCCCCATGGCGGGGGTTATATGAGCAATGGCTTCCTGCTCAGGCAATTGAGCCTGGCGAGCGGTCTCGACCCGGCGCGGCAATGGGCCGCCTGCATGGCGCCCTTCGCGCCGGAGGAGCTCGACCAACTCTGGCGGCCCGACGCCCGGGCCGCGGCCGCGGCAAGCCTCGAGGACCCCATCGCCGAGCGCCTTGCGGCGCGCGGCCCGAAGCCCTGGTCGACGGCGGAGCTGATCCACCTCTTCGCCACCACCTATCTGCCGGAGGACATCCTGCAGAAGGTCGACCGCGCCTCCATGTATGTGAGCCTGGAGGTGCGCGCGCCCTATCTCGGCCGGGCCTTTGCCGAATACGCCATGAGCCTGCCCTCGGACGACAAGCTCCGCGGGCTGGCGACCAAGCGGCTGCTGAAGAAGCTGGCCCTTCGCCATCTGCCGCGGGAGATCGTCGAGCGGAAGAAGCATGGCTTCGCCGTACCGCTCGCGCGGATGCTGCGTCAGACGCTGAAGGAGCCGGTGGGCGAGGCGATCCTCGGCCGGGCCTCACCGCTGGGCGACTGGTTCCGGCGCGATCATGTGGAACGGCTGTGGTCCGAGCATCAGTCGGGGACGCGCGACCACCGCAAGAAGCTCTGGACGCTCTTCTGCCTCTCGACCGCGGTCAGCAACACGGCTCCGGCAACGATTCACTGATCCCGGCTACGGGCTAGCAGGAGGTCGAAGGACGACCATCGAGATCCGGTGGCCCTTGCTGAAATTGATGCCCTCGATCACCGGGCCGCGCTGATAGCTTATGCCGAGCTTCCGGGCCTGCTTGGCGATGAAGGGCTCGATCGCCGCATCCAGGAAGGCGATGCGGCAGCCGCCGGGCTTCAGGAAATCAGCGAGATGGAAGGGATCGATGAGCTCGGTCTTCGTGCCCAGGAGAAAGACGAGGCTGGGCTCGTCATAGCCGATGGAAGCAACGACCGGATCGGGACAGCCGGCCTCCGCCACCGCCCGCGCCATCAGAAGGCTGGGGAAAAGCGGCGTCATCGCCGGCAGCGCGACCCCGAATACGGCGATGCCCATCAGGATCACGGCCGCCGAGGCGCGCAGCAGGGCCGCTTCCGCGCCCTCGACCCCATAGCGCCGCCAGGCGAGAAAACCCAGCGCGGCCGCGGCCAGCGCGAAGGGCCAGGCGAGCAACACCGCATCGCCGGTGAGGTAGATCGCGCCGGCGATGGTCACCGCGGAGAGAAGCAGAGGGATCAGGAACCAGCCGATGGTCCCCAGCACCAGCCAGCGGTTGCGCGAGAGCTTTCCCGCCGTCACGGCCTCGGCGATCAGGATCGCGATCGCCGGATAGAGCGGCAGCACGTAATGGGGGAGCTTGGTCGGCACCGCCTCGAAGATGATCCAGGCTGGCACGATCCAGGCCAGCAGGAAGCGCACCCAGCCCTCGCGCCTCAGCGCATAGGCGCGAGGTGCGACGAGGGCGGCGAGCATCGAGCCGGGGAAGAAGGTGGCGATGAAGAGGACGAGGAAATAGCCCGGCGGCGCGCCGTGGGTTTCCTGTCCTTCCGCCACCTTGCCCAGCATGTCATGGCCGATGGAGCCGGCGAAGAAGGCGAACCCCGTGCGACCGACGATGGCGGCGACCCAGGGCAGCAGCAGCAGTACGAGCCAGAGAAACCCGAGGAAGGGCCGCAAGCCCCAGAGCCATCGGAGCGAGCGGTCGGCAAGGACAAGGGTCCCGGCGACGAGGCCCATGAAGAGCAGGAT
>DATBBO010000245.1:0-9602 GCA_036270995.1 Dongiaceae bacterium
ACCTCCGCAGTCGGAATTGTTGTGCAGCCCCGAAGGTTTGATGCGTTTGATCCCCCAGTTTGATGTGAATGGGCAATTCACGATTCCTGATCCCAATACTGACCTGCAGAGATTCCTTTCAGCGCAACAAGGTCTTTCGAACGCGGTCGATATGATCTTGGCACAAGAAAACATGAGCCAGGATCCGTCGAGCGTCGGAAGCCGTCCGTCCCGGCCGCTGATGTTTGGAAGCAACTGGCTATCGAGCGAAGTGGGAATAGAGACGGATGGAACGAATTTGAATTCTCCCGAGGCAGGAGGAAAATTCGGGGGCTATCGCGTTCGATCGTTTTTGACCGGACTGACGCCCGTGCCTCTATCCCAAGGAAGCATGTATGTCATCAAGCAATCAAACCCGACCTATCATGCGCTTGTCTACCCGACGCCCACGAGCAACCCTTGCGTGAACAGGCTTGTTTTAGCCGCTAACAATACGGTCGGCTCTTGGCCGACCCCGACATATGCGCTTGGTCGATATCAGCTGGATGGCCATGGTCTCCCGATGCGCGATAAGCCGTTGATTGCCTATCTGATCGTCAATATCTGCCTTGATCTCGGCGAGCTGGGGGTTGTCAACGGAGAATCGGTCTTGCGCCCAAACGCGATGATCATTCTGGCGTTTCATTGGCCCTGTGAGGGCTCGGAATGTACGAGCAATGGAACGGGCCATCGACATTGATTAGTTCAAAAACCGGCTCTCGCGGGCCTGCGACTTGCTCGAAGTCAGAGCGAGGCCGCCAACCTCAGGAAGGCGGCGATCTTCTCCGGGCTCTTCTTTCCCGGCTGGTCTTCGACGCCGGAGGAGACGTCGACGGCGCCGGCCCCGGTCGCGGCGACCGCGGCGGCGAGATTGCCGGCATTGAGCCCGCCCGAGAGCAGCCAGGGCAGCGCCCAGCTTCTGCCGGCGATCAGCGACCAGTCGAAGCTGATGGCATTGCCGCCGGGCAACGCGTCCTTCATCTCCGGCGGCGGCTTGGTGTCGAACAGCAGGCGGTCGGCGACGGCGAGATAGGCGTCGGCCGCGGCGACATCCGTCGCCGAGGCGAGCTTGACGGCCTTCATGACCGGCAGCCCGAAGCGCCGTCGCAGATCCTTCACGCGCCGCGGCGTCTCATCGCCATGAAGCTGGAGCATGTCGAGGGAGGCGGCTGCCAGCGCCTGGGCGATGGTCTCGTCGCTCGCATCGACGAAGAGGCCGACCTTGGTGATGCCGGACGGCACCATGGCGGTCAGCGCGCCGGCGCGTGCCGCATCGATCGCCCGCGGGCTCGGCGGATAGAAATTGAAGCCGAGCGCGCTCGCGCCGTTCGCCACGGCGGCGGCCAAAGCGGCCTCGCTTTTGACGCCGCAGATCTTGACCGCGACGCTCATCCGCCGCTCACAGGCTGGAGGGCGCCTGGTTGCCAGCCCGAGAGCCGGTGGAACAGGATCGAATTGATCGTCACCAGCAGCGCGATGAAGCCCGAGGACAATATCGCGGTGACGAATAGAAAAGCATAAGGCGCGATATAGCCAAGACCCAGCAGAGCGGCCAGGAAATCCAGCAGCAGGCCGGCGAGGAACCAGCCGGCGGCAACCAGGACGTAGATGGCAAGAATGCGGAAGCCCTCACCGCGAGTCACCTGCCAGGACGCGGCGAAGCTCAGCTTCTGGTCGATCGAGACGCCGGCGAAGCTGAGCCCGATGCGACCAATGACATAGGCCGCGACAAAGCTGTAGCCGAACAGCGCAAGCATGATGAAGCTCGGGGGGTTGGCCCTGAGGATACCAGCCAGCAAGGCCTCCAGGACCCCGACTGCCATCGAGAAGATCATCACGCCGAGGAAGCAGAGCCACATCCGGCCGAGATAGGCCATCTCGCGCCTGCCAAAGCCGATTCCGAGCCTCCCGCCGGCGCGCGGGCCCAGCAGGATCAGCCGATGCCAGCCGACGGCGAAGATGGAGATCAGCAGGAACTCCACGACTAGCATGAGCAGCAGGGCCGGTAGGAAGCGAGGGTCGGTCATCGGCTGGCCGCCTGTCGCGCCGCCGACTTGTGGCACGGTCGTGCGCAACAGGGGCAGCAGATAGTCCAGCGCGAAGATGCCGATGGCGAAGAGGCCGAGGATGAGGATGAGCCCGACACGGAAGAGCTCCCCGCTGCGGTCCAGCACCAGGCGGGCGGCGGTGGCGAGGGTCTCGCCGATGGCGATCTTGGCACTCATGGCACCGGCAATGCTGCCTGGATCTCCTGGCGGATCCTTCGCGCCGCCGCCGCACTGTCGGCCGCCTCGGTGATCGGCCGGCCGATCACCAGATAATCGGCGCCGAGCGCGGAGGCCTCGCCCGGAGTCATGACCCGCTTCTGATCGCCGAGGGCCGAATCCGCCGTCCGGATGCCCGGCACGACCAGCTTGAACTGGGCACCGCAATCGCGCTTCAGCGTAGCGATCTCCCGCGGCGAGCAGACGACGCCGTCGCAGCCCTCCCTCTGGGCCAGTGCTGCGAGCCGGCGCACCTGGTCGAGGGCGGGCGGCTGCTGCCCGACGGCGATGAGGTCCTCATCGGCGAGGCTCGTCAGCACGGTGACGGCGATCAGCAACGGGCGGCCCTCGCCCGCCTCGGCGACCGCGTCGGCCGCCCGGCGCAGCATCTCGGGACCGCCGGCGGCATGGGCATTCAGCATCATCGGCCTGAGCGCCAGAGCGCTGCGGACCGCCCCCGCCACGGTGTTGGGAATATCGTGGAACTTGAGGTCGAGGAAGAGCGGTCGGCCCTCGGCCTGGACCTGGCGGACGCCCGCGGGGCCGTTGGCGTTGAAGAACTCCAGCCCGAGCTTGACCCCATCCACGGCCGTGCCCACGGCCCGGGTCTGGGCGATCGCGGTCGCGACATCGGGCGTATCGAGGGCAAGCAGGATCCTCGCGGGCATGGCCGGCTCTATAGCAGAAGCAGGATTGGCCCGATACCGGGCGCGGTCAGCGTCGCGGCGGCGGCAGGGAGGCGGCCGCGCCGGCAGGCGTCCCTTGGGCACCGCGGGCCTCGGCCTGGCGGCGCTCATGCTCGGCGATCTGATGGGCCTGGGCGCGGGCGGTATCCGCGAGGTTGCGCGCGCGCCGCCTGAGCTTGCCGCCGGAGAGCCAGAGGGCGGCGGCCCCGGCGAAGAAGCCGATCAGGACCGCCAGGAAGAGGGCGAGAAAGCTCGGCAGGGTCGCGGACCAGGGCAGGGGCCAGAAGCTGATGGTCAGCCTGTCGCGATTGTCGATGGCGAAAAGCACGAGGATGATTGCCAGCGGCACGGTGAGGACGTAGGACAAGCGGCGCATCGCGGCCAGGGGGCTCCTGCTGGGAAGAACGGCGGGCCCGGTTCCGGGCCTCGCACTGAGCTTGTCGAAGGATGGCGCCCGATTCAAGCGCCCCTATGCGCTAGTTCTGGCCGCCGTTCAGCCGCTCGCGCAATTGCTTGCCGGTCTTGAAAAAGGGAATGACCTTGCGCGAGACCTCGACTGTATCGCCGGTGCGCGGGTTGCGACCGGTGCGCGCATCGCGGTGCTTGACCGAGAAGGCGCCGAAGCCGCGCAGCTCGACGCGGTCCCCCCGAGCCAAGGCGGTTGCGATCTCCTCGAATATGGTGGCCACGATCCGCTCAACATCGCGGTGATAGAGATGCGGATTAAGCTCACCGATCCGAAGGATGAGTTCGGACTTGGTCATCGAAATATCCCCCAAGGACGCGGGCATAGGCGCCGGCGGCCTGTCGATTTGGTCAGGTTGCCAAAGCGATTCCCCGGCGTCAAGGTAAGTCTTTCAGATAGAAGGATTTTTGGCGAGGGCGGGAAAGCAGGCAGAAAAAAGGCCCGATGCCGGGGGCATCGGGCCTTGGCTCCTGGCCGTAAAGGGTCGGGGTCGGGCTATTCCGCCTCGGCCTCGTTCTTTCCCTTCTTTTTGGCCTTCTTGCCCTCGTCCTCTTCGCTGCGGGCCTTCTGGGCCTTGGAGATGGCCGCCCCCAGGATATCGCCCAGGCTGGCGCCGGAATCCGACGAGCCGAATTCCTCGAGGGCCTTCTTGTCCTCCTCGACCTCGCGCGCCTTGATGGAGAGGTTCAGCTTGCGCGTCTTGGCGTCGATCACCGTGATCTTGGCGTCGATCTTGTCGCCCACGGCGAAGCGGTCCGGCCGCTGCTCGCTGCGGTCGCGGGAGAGCTCGGCCTTGCGGATGAAGCCCTGGGTTCCGTCGCTGAGAGCCACCTCAACGCCGCCCTCGTTGATCGTGGTGACGGTCGCGGTGACGACATCGCCCTTCTTGTGGCTCGCTGCCGTGGCGGCGAAGTTGTCCGGCGTCAGCTGCTTGATGCCGAGGGAGATGCGCTCCTTCTCCACATCGACATCCAGCACCTTCACCTTCACCACATCGCCCTTCTTGTAGGCGGTGATGGCCTGCTCGCCCGGCTTCTGCCAGTCGAGATCCGAAAGGTGAACCATGCCGTCGATTTCGCCGGGCAGGCCGACGAAGAGGCCGAACTCGGTGATGTTCTTGACCTCGCCCGAGAGATCGGTCCCGGTCGGATACTTGTCCTTGAAGGCCTGCCAGGGATTCTCCAGGCACTGCTTGAGGCCGAGGGAGATGCGCCGCTTGGTCGGGTCGACATCCAGCACCATCACCTCCACCTGCTGGCTGGTGGAGACGATCTTGCCCGGATGCACGTTCTTCTTGGTCCAGCTCATCTCGGAGACGTGGACCAGGCCCTCGATCCCCGGCTCCAGCTCCACGAAGGCGCCGTAGTCGGTGATATTGGTGACGCGGCCGGTGAACTTCGTGCCGATCGGATACTTGACCTCGACGCGATCCCAGGGATCGGCCTCGAGCTGCTTCATGCCGAGGGAGATGCGCTGGGTCTCCGGGTTGAAGCGGATGACCTGTACCTTCACCGTCTGGCCGATGGAAAGCGCCTCGGAGGGATGGTTGATGCGCCGCCAGGCAATGTCGGTCACATGCAGCAGGCCGTCGACGCCGCCGAGATCGACGAAGGCACCGTAATCGGTGATGTTCTTCACCACGCCCGTCAGCACCTGGCCCTCGCGCAGCGAGGAGACCAGCTCGGAGCGGGCCTCGGCCCGGCTCTCCTCCATGACGGCGCGGCGCGAGACGACGATATTGCCGCGCGCGCGATCCATCTTCAGGATCTGGAAGGGCTGGGGCGTGCCCATGAGCGGGCCGACATCGCGCACCGGGCGGATATCGACCTGGCTGCCGGGCAGGAAGGCGACGGCGCCGGAGAGATCGACGGTGAAGCCGCCCTTGACGCGGCCGAAGATCACGCCGGTGACGCGCTGATTATCCTTGAAGGTCTTCTCGAGCTGGGTCCAGGCCTCCTCGCGCCGGGCCTTCTCGCGCGAGAGCACGGCCTCGCCGTTCTTGTCCTCCATGCGCTCGAGGAAGACCTCGACGGTGTCGCCCACCTTGATCTCGGGCTTCTGGCCGGGGGCGGAGAATTCCTTGAGCTGGACGCGGCCCTCGGATTTGAGGCCGACATCGATGAGCGCGAAGTCGTTCTCGATGGCGACGACGGTGCCCTTGAGCACGCTGCCTTCGAGGCCGTTGCCGGCGCCGATCGATTCCTCGAGCAGCGAGGCGAAGCTGTCCTTGCGGTAGTCGGGGGTGGTCTCAGCCATAGCGGCTTTGGCCATGATGGGTCCTTCTCTCTATGCTATTCCGGCCGACCGGTTGTGTCCGGCGGTCTTTACAGCAGGTTGCGATGATCGCCCGCCGCACCTCCCCCTCAGGATATCGCTTCGGATATACCCGGGGGCTCAGCCAGGGACGAGGCTCGGCAGGATGCGGCCGATATGGGCGACCGCCCGGGCGAAGACCTGATCGGCATCCAGCTCGGAGCTGTCGATGATCAGGGCATCCTCCGCCGGCTTCAGGGGCGCAACCGTGCGACCGCGGTCGCGGGCATCACGCTCCCTCATGTCCTGCAGAACGCGGCTGTATATACTCGCAAGACCCCGGCCTATCAACTCCTCATGACGGCGCTTGGCCCGGGCCGCCGGGGTGGCGTCGACATAGATCTTGATGGGGGCGGCCGGGAAGACCACGGTGCCGATATCCCGCCCGTCCAGCACGGCCCCCGGCGGCTCCGCCGCGAAGCGGTGCTGGAGCACCCGCAGCGCCTCGCGCACCGCGGGCATGGCCGCCACCCGGGAGGCCGCCTGGGCGGTGCCGTCCTCCCGCAGGATCGGGTCGGCAAGATCGGCCATCGTCAAGGACTTGGCCACGACCACGGGATCCAGGGCGTCGCGCTCGGCCCTGAGGCCCACGGCCCGGTAGAGGAGCCCGGTATCCAGGTGATGCAGCCCGTAATGGGCCGCCAGGCGCCGCGCCAGGGTGCCCTTGCCCGAGGCGGCGGGCCCGTCCACGGCGATGACCAGAGGCTCCCCCCGCATGAGCCCCTCAGCCCGCTTTTCCGCCAGCGGGGGCGATCCGTGCGCCGAGCCCGTTCATCAGCCCCGCGAAGCCGGGGAAGCTGGTATCGATCGGCGCGCCATCGTCGATCGTGACGGGCTTCGCCGCCGCCATGCCCAGCACCAGGAAGCTCATGGCGATGCGATGGTCGAGCGCCGTCTCGATCCGCGCCCCGCCGGCCGGCGGCCCGCGCCGGCCTGTCACCGTCAGGCTGTCCTTGCCCTCCACGGCCTCGACGCCGCAGGAAGCAAGGCCCCGGGCGATGGCGGCGAGCCGGTCGCTTTCCTTGACCCTGAGCTCCGCCAGCCCGGTCATCTCCGTCTTGCCCTCGGCGAAGGCGGCGGCCACGGCCAGGATCGGATACTCGTCGATCATGGAGGGCGCGCGCTCCGGCGGCACGCGCAGGCCCTGGAGCCGGCTGGCCCTGACCCGGATATCGCCGACAGGCTCGCCCGCCTGGCTGCGCGGGTTCTGGATCTCGATGGAAGCGCCCATCGCGCGCAAGGTCTCGATCAGGCCGATGCGATGGGGGTTGAGGCCGACGCCCGTCAGCAGGATGTCCGAGCCCGGCAGGATCAGGGCGGCGACGATGGGGAAGGCGGCGGAGGAGGGATCGGCCGGCACCTCGATGCGCCGGCCGATCAGCTCCGGCTCGCCGATCACGGTGACCACCCGGCCCTCCGCCGCGGCGGAGACGCGGACCTCGGCGCCGAAATGCCGGAGCATCAATTCGGTGTGATCGCGGGTCGGCTCGGGCTCGATGACCGTGGTCTCGCCGGGCGTGTTGAGCCCGGCCAGCAGGATCGCCGATTTCACCTGCGCGGAAGGCACCGGCAGGCGATAACGGATCGGCAGGGGATCGCCGGTGCCCTGGACCGCCAACGGCAGGCGCAGGCCCTCGCGGGCGGTGAAGCGGGCGCCCATCTGGGTGAGCGGTGCTGCGACCCGGCCCATGGGCCGGCGGCGAAGCGAGGCATCGCCGGTGAAGAAGGCGGTGAGGCGATGCGTGGCAACGACGCCCATCAGCAGACGCGCCCCGGTGCCGGCATTGCCGAGATCGAGCACATCGGCGGGCTCGACAAGTCCGCCGACGCCGCGCCCGGTGACGCGCCAGACGCCGCTCTCCTCGCGCTTTGCCTCGGCGCCGAGGGCTCGCATCGCCGCGGCGCTGCGCAGCACATCCTCGCCTTCGAGCAGGCCATGGATCTCCGTTTCGCCCACGGCGAGCGCGCCCACCATGAGCGCGCGATGGGAGATGGATTTGTCGCCCGGCACGCGCGCACTGCCGGCGAGCGGGCCGGCTGACCCTGAAACGACTGGCTGCAAGACGGCGGCCCTCCTTGGCCCGATGGCCCGCGATGCGGGCCTCCCCATGACATCGCCCGCCGGGACGGAGCCCGGAACCCCGATCCGGCGGGAGAATTACCTTTTGACAGGGCCGGCCGATCATGGCAATTGGCACCCCGATTTTTTGGCGCTTCCCGACTTTGGCGCCGCAATTGCGTGGAGGTAGTACAGCGTGAAGCAAGCCTGGGGAACGAAGCGCCAGTGCCCCAATTGCGGCGCCCGCTTCTATGACCTGAACAAGGATCCGATCGTCTGCCCGAAATGCCAGACGGTCTATGAGCCCGAGGCATCGAAGCCGCCTCGTCGCGGCCGCCCGGCTCCGGCGCCCAAGAAGCCCTCGCCCGCCGAAACCGAGATCGCCGATGTCGAGCTGCCGGAGGATGACATCGCAGGCGCGGAGGAAGAGGAAGAAGAGGTGCTCGAAGACGCCTCCGAGCTCGGCGAAGACGAGGACGATGTCGCCGAGGTGATCGAGAAGGTCGACGAGAACGAGGAGCGCTAGAGGCGCTGGAGGCGAAGGGACCGGCGTCCCAGTTTTTCCTTGAATCCCGCGTGGCGGGTTTCTAGGTTGACGCCAGATCAGGAGCGTGCCCGTCCCGGCGGCGCGCCCAGGCGAAGTTTGGGGCCATAGCTCAGCTGGGAGAGCGCTACAATGGCATTGTAGAGGTCAGCGGTTCGATCCCGCTTGGCTCCACCATTTCTAACAAGGGCTTAGCCTGGGAAGGTTTAAGCCCTTGTTTCCTTTGGGCTACCACCGGGCGCCCGCGCGACAAAAATAGAAAGAAAATAGAAAAAATAAGACCCGAAGCCCCTGGCCGCCCGCCATCGGTCGAACGAATCACTTGCCCTTCGTCGCGAAAGTAGTCCTTCGCTACGGCGACGATCGCTTCGACACCTTACGGCTGCAGATGCATGTTCAGCATCTCGCCGGGGACCATCATGTTGGTGTTCAGGTGGTACATGATCCAGAGCGAGCCGGCGATGACGATGCCTACGATCAGGGCGCCGAAGGCGAGCGCCAGGGCGTTGTTGGTATTGTCGGGCCCCGTTGTGATGTGCAGGAAGAAGGCGAGATGCACGCCCATCTGCCCCACGGCCAGCGCCGCCAGCGCCATGGGCACGCCCGGCACGTAGATCAGGCTCGTACCGCTGGCGACCCAGAAGGAGGCGATCGTCAGCAGGGCCGCAAGGCCGAGCCCGATGAGATAGTTGCGCACCTCCAGGATGACGCTGTGCTCCCCCGCCGCGCCCTGCTCGCCGGCGACCGCATCGCTGATCCTGATCCCGCTATGCTGCTCACTCATGGTCTTGCTCCCATTAGGGCTTTCGCCGCCTCAAGGGCTCGTGCCCAGAAGGTAGACATTGGTGAAGATGCCGACCCAGATGATGTCGAGGGCGTGCCAGAACAGCGCGAAGCAGACGCCGCGCCGCATGATGTCGGGCCGGAATCCCTTGGCCCAGAACTGCGCCATCATGGTGCCTAGCCAGAGCAGGCCGGTGGTCACGTGGAATCCGTGGAGGCCGACCAGGGCGAAGAAAGCGGAGAGGAAGGCGCTGCGCGCGGGGCCTGCGCCCTGGGCCAGCATGCGCCCGAACTCGCTGAGCTCCAGCAGGAGGAATCCGAGGCCCAGGACCCCGGTGAGGAAATAGCCCACCTGGGTCCAGAGCATGTTGTGCACATTGGTGGCGATGGTCGCCAGGCCGCAGACGAAGCTCGAGAGCAGGAGGAAACCCGTCTCGAGCGCCACGATCTTGAGATCGAACAGGTCCTT
>DATBBO010000246.1:0-9771 GCA_036270995.1 Dongiaceae bacterium
CCTCTCCCGCTTCAAAGCGCGGGAGAGGGATTTCAAGCAGCGCTCAGCGCCTGGGCGAGGAAGGGCAGACTCTCGTCCATCCGGTAGTCGACCGAGCTGTGATCGTCGGGAAACTCCTCATAGCGATGCGCAACGCCCAGCCGGGTGAGGCTCCGGTGCAGCCGCCTTGCGCCGAAGACGAGGTGGAACTGATCGCGGTCGCCGCAGTCAATATAGAGGGCCTTCAGCTGCTTCAGATTCGCGGCCGTGCTCTCGACCAGGAGGACGGGATCATGGGCCAGCCAATTGGCCCAGCGCTCGGGCATCAGCTCGGCGGTCTCGGGATCGGCGGGCAGGCGGATCCCGAGGAACTGCGTCGGATCGGGATCGTAGCTCGCCGCCATGGCCAGGAAGTTGAGGACGGTCATGTCCTTCTCCGCCGGCTTCAGCGCCGTCTCGAAATGACGGATGAATCGTTCGATCGACCCGCCATGCTGCAGGCGCAGCTCGGTCAGGACCTTGGTCAGGTCGGCCAGATAGCAGAGCTCGAACGCCATGTCGCCGGAATGACAGGCGGCGGCGGCCCAGAAATCGGCATGGCGCATGGCATGAACGATGGCACCGTACCCGCCGGAGGATTTGCCGAAGACCCCGCGCCGTCCAGCGCCGCCGACCTGCAGGCGAACCTCGACGAAGGGCACCACTTCCTCCAGAAGATAATCCTCATAGCGGCCGATGGCGGTACTGTTGATGTACTGATTGCCGCCGAGCCGGCTGAAGCAGTCGGGGAAGGCGACAGCGACCGGGGGCATCCGGCCTTCGCCGATCAGCCGGTCCAGACGCTCGGGCAGGTTCTCGCCGAAGTTCTTCCAATTGACATGGGACTGGCCGGAGCCGGTGAAGCCGACGAGATCCACCAGCAGCGGCAGGTGATCTTCCGGCCGATAGCCCGGCGGCAGATAGACGGGAAGTGCGCGGCGCGACTGGTCGCCCAGGAGATTGCCGGCGAGCGCCAGGCTTTCGATCTCGAGATGCCGAACCTCGCCCCGCGGCAGGTCCCAGTTCCGTCTCATGTCGTCCTCCCGATAGCTTTGCTGGTCAGGCCTTCTTCACCCGAGCACCCGGCGAATGACAACCGGAAAGTTTCCCCATTTCAACCGCCCGACGTGGCAATTTGCAGCAGGGGAACCAAGAGGCATTGTGCTGGCCTCGCGGCGCGCCCTTCGACACTCTAGGCTGATGGCGATGTCGAATAGAGGGCAAATCGGCGCTCGTGCGGTGACAAGGGACATCAAGCTCCTTCGCGCCAATGGGCTCGTGCTGGCGGTCGCGCTCTGCTTGATCGGCGCCGCGGCCTGCCTCATTCCGGCGGTGGCCGAGAATGCCAATGCCGACAGCGTCAAGCCGACGCAGAGCTACAAGATGCCGCCCTCCGAATCCTCGGCGTGGCCCTATTACGATGCCCGGGTCGAGATCGAGCGCTATGCCGTCGTCGCTTATGAGAGCTATCAGGCCGCGAGCGAGGCGGCGCACGAGCTGCAGGACGCGGTGAGCGCGCTCCTCGACGAGCCGACGAATGCAACGCTCGCCTCCGCCCGCGGCGCCTGGCTCAAGGTCAGGGCGGCCTATATGGCGACGGAGGGCTTCCGCTTCTATGGCGGACCGATCGACGGTGCGGCGCTCGCCCGCATCGATCCCTGGCCCATCGACGAAGGTTTCATCGACGGCATCGACGGCAAGCCCGATGGCGGGCTGATCGGCGATCCGAAGATCGCGATCACGCGCCAGACACTGAGCCACCCGCCCGGCGGCGCCGATCCGACCCATGCCGCCACCGGATTCCATGTGATCGAATTCCTGCTCTGGGGCCAGGACAAGAATCCTGGCGCGCCCAATGGCCGGCTGCCGGCGGATTTCCAGCTCGGCGGCGTCCATCATGCCGACCGCCGGCGCCTTGTCCTCCAGACAGCGACGAAGCTTCTGGTGGAGGATCTCGACCAGCTCACGGCGGCCTGGGCGCCGCGCACGAAGGGCAATTACGCCGAGGCCTTCCTCGCCCTCGATCCGCGCGAGGCTCTGGGACGGATGCTGGCCGGCATGTCGATTCTCGCGGATCAGGCGATCGCGCGCGAGCGCCTGCTGGGCGTCCTGGACGATCGCATCCGGGCCAAGCCCCTCGGCCGCTACAGCCTTCATACCAACGACGATCTCACCGCCGATCTCGACGGTATCCGCATCCTGTGGACGGGCGATGACCGCCAATCCTACGGCACCGGGCTGGACGGGCTCGTGCAGTCCCTCGACCCGGCGCTGGCCCAGCAGATGGACCGGCGTCTCGCCGCCGCCCAGGCGGCGCTGCGCCTGCTGGACAAGCCCTTCGATCACCTCCTCTCGGTGCCGCCCGACAGCGATGGCTGGAAGCATGTCGACGGGGCTGCCGTCGCCTTCCACCGCCTGGCACGCACGATCCAGGAGATCGGCAAGCTGCTCGCCGTCAGCGTCCCGATGAGCGCGCCGTGAGAGCCGCGGGCGTTGGAGCGCGGGACGCAAGACCCGCCGCGAAGACGGGATAGGTCTCCGCGACCTCCTCGCGGATGCGGCCGCGAATGAGGGCAAGTTCGTCGGAGGTCGGCGCCGGGGTCTGGGGCGGCGCAGGCGGGCAATCGAAATCGAAACCCGTGGCAGCCCTCACCTCCGCCAGATCATGGCCGGGATGGATCGATTCGAGACGGAAACGATCCGCAAAGCTGAAGCGCGCGAGGCCGGTCACCAGGGCCTTCGGGCCGCCGCGGCGATAGACGTTTTCCGGGCTTCGCCCCGGCGCGCTGATGACGTCGACGCGGCGCACCAGGCTGCGGGGGCTGTGCTCCTCGCGGAAGAGCACGACCTTCGGAACCAGGAAATAGAGATAGGCCGAGCCGAAGGAGCCGGCAAAGCGCACGGTGGGGTGCTTTCGCTCGCCGATCTCCAGGAGATTGATATTCGCCTCGCCGTCGATCTGTCCGCCGCTGAGAAAGAGGGCGTCGATGCGTCCCTCGGCGGCGCAGTCGAAGAGCTCGCGCCCGCCTTCGCCGAAGGGGCTGAAGCGCCGGCTGCCCAAGAGCGTGGCCCGCGTCGGCCCCAGCGCCTGCGCGAGAAGGGCCGCGGCCGCGGCCAGAGGCGACAGCGCGCCCGCGACGACATGGCCGAGGCCTTCGACCTCGCGAGCCAGGAGCGCGATCATCAACTCGGTCCGGCTATGGTCCACGGCGCTCACAGGACGTGACGGGCGAGGTAGTCGCTGAATCCCGCCTCCTGGCGCGATGCCGCGGCATAGGCCGCCAGATGCGCATCATCCGGCTCGTAGTGCTCGTCGAGGCCCAGCGGCCATGCCCCCCTCGGCGCCTCGGCGATGGCGCTCACATAGAGCGACGACAGGGCGCCCGCCGCGCTTGCCTCGCGCGCATAGAGATCCTTTTCCTGAATCCTCTCCACCGTCACGAGGGTCACCCTCGCCGCATGGGCCATGGTCGCGAGCTCGCGCCGGCGGCCCACCCAGACATTGCCCGCGCGGTCGGCGAGCGGAGCATGGAAGAGCGCGATATCGGGCGCCAAGGCCGGAAGCAGCAGCAGCGGATCGGCGTTGCCATAGGGATTGTCGATGACGCGCCAGTCGGGCCTGCGATCGACGAGGCTGCTGCCGAGTATGCCGCGCAGCGGCATGAAGGGAATCCCCTTCTCCGCCGCCTGCAGCCCGGCATGGATGGCCGGGCAGGTCGCATCGCGGACCGCAAGCGAGCCGGCCCTGACCGCGGCGGTGAAGCGCCCCGCCGTCCCCGCCTCCCCCAGCATGACGCCGGCGGTCTCGATCTCGGCGACCGCGCCGGCGCCGATCAGGAGATCGGCCTGCAGGCCGCTGGTGGGCACCGTGAGCAGCCGTAGGCCGCGCACGCCGCGACGCAGCAGCGCCCGCGTCGCCGCCATCGCCACGCCTACATGATCGGGCGGAATGGCGAGCAGGCTGCCATCGGGGATCCGCGCCGCCAGCGCCTCGAGGGAGAGGGTCTCGGTCATGGGCGTATTATAGCGCCAGCGCCTTGCGCAATGCCGCAGCTCCGGCATCGAGGGCCCGCATCGACTTCGAGACCATGCGGCTCAGATGCAGGAAGCCGTGCAGCACGCCCTCATAGACAACCAGGTCATGGGCCACGCCGGCCGCCTCCAGAAGCTCAGCCAGCGCGCGGCTGTCGTCCAGCAGGGGATCAAGATCGGTGGCCGCGATGAAGGCGGGGGGCAGGCCGCGAAGATCGGCGGAGAGGCAATCGTAGCGCATATCCTCGGCATCGGCCGGGCTGCGCAGCAAGCAGTCGCGAAAGAAATCCAGATCAGCCTTGGTCAAGCCGTCGGTCTCGCTGCCGAAGGCACGGCGCGAGGCGGAATCCGCGAGGCCGAAGCTGCCGTAATAGAGAAGCTGAATCTTCACTGCCGCGCGCTCGTGGGCGTCGAGCTGCAGGCAGGTCGCGAGCGCTAGATTGGCGCCGGCGGAATCTCCGCCCACGGCCAGGCGCGCCGGGTCGATGCCGAGACCTGCCCCTTCGCGCAGCAGGTGCCGCAAGGCCGCAAGGGCATCGTCATAGGCCGCCGGGAATTTGTGCTCCGGCGCCAGGCGATAGTCGACGCCCAGCACCGCAACACCGGATTTCTCCGCCAGCAGGCGCATGATCCGGTCATGGGTGTCGAGGCTGCCCAGCACCCAGCCGCCGCCATGGAGATAGACCAGCGCCGGCAGCCTCCCGCCCGTGCCCGGACGATAGAGGCGGCAGCGGACGCTGCCGCCGGAACGCGGAATCTCCACCGGCTCGACGGCCGCCATCGCCGGCTTGATCTCGTTCCAGAAGGCGCGCTCGTGGTCATAGGCCGCACGCTGGCCGGCGATATCATCCGGCGCTATCGGACCACCGCGCTTCGCGATCAGATCCGTGTCGAGCCGGCGGCTCTGGTTCAACGCGGCCGCCATCTCCGGATCGAGACGGGGCACGATATCGACCTTGATCATCGCAGGACCTCGCCGCAGGCTAGGAGCCGCTACTCTATAGGAAGATTTCGGACCCCGACCACGGCAGAGAGGAGTCCCGGCCATGATCGAGCTCGTCATCGAGACCTGGGGCAATCTCGACGGCTCGGCCTATTACCTCTGGTCGATCTGGCGCGACGGCAATCGGGTCGAGATCAGCGGCCGCATCTCCAATTCCGAGAGCGCCGAGTTCCAGGGGCGGCTCTGGTGCGAGAAGAACCTGCGCCAGCCGCCCGACCGGGTCACGCGGCTTTAGAGTTTGCCCCTCTCCCACTTCAAAGAGCGTCCCCGTCACCCCGACCCCCTCTTTCCCCGTTCCGGGGGCGAGGGGGAGTAGGGCCACTCATCGGGCAAGCCCGACCTGTTTCTGCAGAAGATTTGCAGGCACTTTGATCGCCTGAAGCTTCGGCGGACAGCTCGGCGCCTGGTCGACCCTCACCCGGCCGCCGCCGTCGGCGCCCTCTCCCGCTTCAAGGCGCGTGAGAGGGAAGAACAGCGGCCGCGATCTGCTTCTGCAGGGAATCTGCAGTTGTTTTGCCTCCTTTCCCGAGGGGTGGCCCGGGGCGCAATGAGCGGGCGCGCGCCCTGCCGCGCGAGCTGTCTTTTTCCAGCGGGAGCCTACCATTTCAGTCTATACGCAAACGGCGTATTCGTCAAACGGATTACGGCTTCCGGGGTGAAATGGACGCGTTCCGTTGCGGCAACATCGTCGGCGAGACCCGTCAATGGTTCCTGGACGATGCTGACGCGGTAACCATCCCTTTGGAGGATGTCATAAACCGCGCGCCAACCTGAAGCATCGACGAAGGCGCCGTGGACGATGACGATATTCCGCGCCGCCTCGTCGGCCTTCCCTCCCGCGATGGCCGTCCCGCTCAGCGCGAGCAGTGCGGCCGCCGCAATGATGAAATTTCGTGTTTTCGACATATCATCGATCTCCTTTTGGGGTGAATCCTGGATGTGCAAAGTACGCTTGTGGCGGGGTTTTTGTATTGGCGAGATTGCCAATTTTGATATCATAATTGCCATGCGTATCCATATCCTTGCTCTCAACGGCGTGTTCGACACCGGCCTAGCCGCGGTGCTCGACGCCTTCGGCACCGCCAACACATTGGCGGAGATGACCGGCATTTCCTCGCTACGATTCCGGATGAAGGTGGTGGGCCTGCGCAAGACCATCACCACCGCGCAGGGCCTGCGCGTGCCGGTGACCGCGGCGGCGCGCGCGCACACGCCGGACGCGGTGGTGATGCCTGCCATCAGCCATTTCATGCCGGAGACGTTGGTGCAGGCGCTGGCCACCAGCGAGGTGCGCGAAGCCGGCGCGGTGCTGCGCAAATGGTCCTGGCGCGGCGCGCTAACCGCGGCCGCCTGCGTCGGCACTTTCGTGCTTGCGGAAGCGGCTCTACTCGACGGCGAGGACGCCACCACCACCTGGTGGCTGGCGCCGCTGTTCCGGCAGCGCTATCCGCAGGTGCGGCTGGACGAATCGCGCATCATCGTACAGTCCAACGCGGTGGTCACTGCCGGCGCAGCGCTTAGCCATCTGGACCTGGCCCTGACCCTGATCCGACGCGCCAGTCCGGAATTGGCCAACCTTACCGCGAAGTACCTAGTGGTGGATGAGCGCACCTCGCAATCGATCTACTCGGTCCCGAACCACCTGGCCCACGCCGATCCGCTGGTGGAACAGTTCGAGCGCTGGGCGCGCAAACGCCTGGCTGATGGCTTCTCGCTCGACCAAGCCGCGGAGGCCCTGGCCACGAGCAAGCGCACCCTGGCGCGCCGGATGCAGAGCGTGCTGGGCAAATCGCCGCTCGCCTTCTTCCAGGACCTGCGGATAGAGCGCGCGGTGCACCTGCTCAAGACCAGCCACTCCAGCGTCGACCAGATCGCCGCCGAAGTCGGCTATGCCGAAGGTGTGACTCTGCGGGCGCTGCTACGTCGCCGACTCGGCCGCGGCGTGCGTGAAATCCGTCGCAGCCTGTAACGGCGGATCGTACGGAATTGTGCGGCGCCTATTTCCGTGGCAGGCCGTCGCCGAGATGGACCCAGGGAAGCTGCTCGTCGGTATGGACATGGGCCGTCGGCAGCAGCGTCGTGGGATCGTCGAGGCTGCACACGAAGATATGGGTCTCCGTCGGCCAGCGCTCCCCTTCATAGGTGATGGGCGAACCGCATTGGCGGCAGAAGCGGCGCATGACCCCGGGGGATGAGCGATAGGTCCCAGGCTCGCCCGCCAGGATCTCGAAGCGGTCGCGCGGGAAACCGGCATAGGTGGCGAAGGCGGCCGAGGTCGCGCGGCGGCAGCTTTCGCAATGGCAATGGGCGGTCCAGAGCGGCTCGCCGGTCACCCGGTAGCGCACGGCCCCGCAGAGGCAGCGGCCTTCCCGCATCGCCGTCTCGGCCATGGTCTCCTCCTGCGATTGCAATCTGCTAGGCTGCAAGGGCGAAGATAGCACGTGGCGCCATCGCATGTCCGACATCAACATCACCCTCAACTTCCCGTGGTACGGCTGGCCCCTGATCCTCGCCATGATGGGCTGGCCGGCACTGCTGTTCGGCGGCTTTCTGGGCGGCCTGATCGCGGCTGGGCTCCGCGGGCGCCATTGGATCTGGGGCGCTGTGCTGGGCGGGATCGCGGGCTGCCTTCTCTGGGGAAGCTACAAGGCCTGGTGGTATTGACACACCTCTAGCTCACCGGCTCGCTGACGACCTTCATGCCGCCCGGCGCCGGCTTGAATTGGAGGCGGCGGCGATGGAAGGCGGCGAGATTGGTGCGATGGGCGATGCTGACCAGCGAGGTCTCGGGCAGGCGCTCGATCAGCAGCTTGTAGAGCGCGGCCTCGGTTTCGGGATCGAGGGCCGAGGTGGCTTCGTCGAGGAAGAGCCAATCGGGGCGCTGCAGGAAAGCGCGCGCGAGTGCCAGACGCTGCTGCTCGCCGGGCGAGAGGCGGCGATCCCAATGATGGCTCTCATCGAGCCGGCTCGCGTAATCGCCGAGCTTGCAGGCGGTGAGCGCCTCGGCGATCTCGGCATCGCTGAACTTCCCCGGCACCGCCGGGAAGGTGACGGCATTGCGCAGGCTGCCGATCGGCACATAGGGCCGCTGCGGCAGGAAGAGCAGGCGCTTCAGCTGCGGGATGACGATCTTGCCGGCGCCATAGGGCCAGATGCCCGCGAGCGCCCGGAACAGCGTGCTCTTGCCGGAGCCCGAGGGACCGCTCACCAGGACCCGCTCGCCGGGCTTGATGTCGGCGGAGATGTCCGCCACCAGCGGCTTGCCGTCGGGAAGGTCGAGGTCGACATGCTCGATCCTCACATCCGGCTCTGCCTCGGGCTGAACGGCGATGCCGACGCCAGCCGCGCCGGCAGCCTCCGACTCGGCCATGGCCCGGTCGAAGCTTATCAGACGATCGACGCTGGCCTTCCATTCGGCGATCGTCGTGTAGCTCGTAATGAACCAGGAGAGATTGCTCTGCACCTGACCGAACGCGTTCGATATCCGCATCAGCGTGCCGAGCATGATCGTTCCAGCGAAATACTGCGGTCCCGCGGTGACGAATGGAAAGAGCACGGCGAGCTGGTTATAGGAAAAGCTGAACCAGAGAAGGCGCTTGCGCATCCGCATGATCTGGAACCAGTTGCCGAACACGCGGCCGAAGCTGTCCGACAGCCGGGCGTGCTCGTCCTCCTCGCCGCCATAGAGCGCGATCCCCTCGGCATTCTCTCTCACGCGCACGAGGGAGTAGCGGAAATCGGCCTCGAACCTCTGCTGAGTGAAGAAGAGGCCCGCAAGGCGCCGGCCGATCAGATGCATGATCACCGTACCAACGATCGCGTAAAGCAGCGCACACCAGAGCATGTAGCCCGGGATCGTAATGTGCAGGCCGGCCAGAACGAAACTTATGGCGCCGGACAACCCCCAGAGGATCGTCACGAATGAGACCAGATTGACGATATTGCTCATGCCGTCGAGAGCAAGGTTCAGCGTCTGGAAGGGAAAGTTGTTCAAGTCCTCCTGGATGCGCTGGTCGGGATTGTCCGTTCCCCGGCTGGTCAGCTCCATGCGGTAGAAGACCCGTCCGGTCATCCAGTTCCTGAGGTACCGTCGTGTCAGCCAGCGTCGCCAGCGGATCTCCAGGCTGTTTCGCAGGTAGTATTCATAGACGCCGACAGCGACCCAGCAGGTGGCGAGGAACAAGAACACCAGGATCTCATGCCAGAAGATCGCAAGGTTCTTCTGCTGCAAGGCATCGTAGAAGCGGCCGTACCAGCTGTTGAACTGTACATTCAAAAACACCTGGCCCAGGTTCAGCCCGATCACCACCACTAGCAGGGCCCGGGCGATCCACTTCTCCTCGGAATACCAGTAGGGCTTGACCAGGCGCCACACGCTGGAAAAGAAGCCGCGTTCGACGGCGCCGATGAGAGGGAGGGTCATGTCAGCCTCGTGATGCAGTGAGCCGGATATCCGGAAGGAGGAAGGCGCGCGAATCCGAAAGGTTCAAGTGGGGCTTGATGTTAGCCCCCACCTCCCGGGCAGCAATCTTACGAAAGATTGGGGAATATCACAGCCGCGTGACCGGTGCCCCGCGCCCATGCTAAGCACCAAAGGGCTGAGGCCCAGGCAGGGAGGATGTCGTCCTTGAAGCTCGCCAAGCTGCTCAAGCCCTATCGGATCGAAAATGCGAAAATTCCGCCTGAAGCAGGTCGATCCCGCCGATACCGGCGGCCTC
>DATBBO010000247.1:0-19187 GCA_036270995.1 Dongiaceae bacterium
GAGCGCATTGGAGGCGGCGGCCGTGCTATGGCCGGAATAGGTCCGGAACAGCCAGGGCTGCTCCCGCTTGGGCGTGGCGCCGTCCGTCATTCCGGAAGCTTAGCGAGGGTGATTGTGCGGTGCAATATGACGACCTTGACGGCTGCGCGGCCTGCCTTACCCTGCGGGCCGATCATGGGAATAGGAAAAGGGTGGGCCCCCTCCTTGACCAAAGGTGGGCTCATCATCCGGCTGAAGGCCGGGGAGACTGTTCAGTTCCGTCCGCGCGGGAATTCCATGCGCGGCAAGATCGCGTCAGGGGCACTCTGTACCGTCGCGCCAATCGGCGATCCCGCGCGGCTCGAGGCCGGCGAGATCGTGCTGTGCACTGTTCGCGGCGGGCAATATCTGCATCTCATCAAGGCGATTCGTGACGGCCAATACCTGATCGGCAACAATCGCGGCGGCGTCAATGGCTGGATCACCGCCGACTCGATCCACGGGCGGCTGATTGCCGTGGAGGTATGAGATGGCGATGTTCGAAGGTTTTACCCTCGAGACGATCAAGGCCGGCGAGATCGAGGTGAGGCTGCGCCATGGCGGGTCGGGGCCGCCGCTGCTGCTGCTTCATGGCCATCCCCAGACCCATGTGATGTGGCACCGGATCGCGCCCCGGTTGGCGCGCGACTTCACCGTCATCGCGCCGGACCTGCGCGGCTATGGCGGCAGCGGCCGGCCGCGCACGACGGCGGACCACGAGCCCTATTCCAAGCGGGCCATGGCTCGCGACCAGATCGCCCTGATGACGCATTTCGGCTTCGAGCGCTTCTCGATCGCCGGCCATGACCGCGGCGGGCGCGTCGCCTATCGCCTGGCCCTCGACCATCCCGAGCGCGTCCAGAAGCTCGCGGTGCTCGACATCGTACCCACCGGCGAGATGTACCGGCGCGCCGATATGTCCTTCGGGCTCGGCTATTGGCACTGGTTCTTCCTGGCCCAACCCGCGCCGTTGCCCGAACGCATGATCGGCGCCGATCCCGAGGCCTATTACTTCCATCGCGGCCGCGAGCTCTTCGCCCCGGGGGCGCTGGCCGACTATCTCTCCTTCGTCCATGACCCGGCGGTGATTCACGCCATGTGCGAGGACTATCGGGCCGGCGCCACCTGTGACTTCCAGCTCGACGAGGCCGAGCGCGGCAAGCGCCGCATCACAGCCCCGCTGCTGGCGCTCTGGGGCGCCAAGGGCATGATGCCGCGATGGTATGACGTGGCAGCGGTCTGGCGCGATTGGGCCGAGGATGTCCGCGGCCAGGAGATCGATTGCGGCCACTATCTCGCCGAGGAGGCGCCGGAGGCCACATATGAGGCGATGAAGGCGTTCTTCCTGTAGTCTTTGCGCCGCCTGCCCTTGCCGCCACCCGAGGAACCCCACCCATGTCCGACCCTGAGATCGACGCCCTTCGCGCCGCGATTGCCGCCAATCCGCGACCGCCGGGGGTGGCGGAGCGGCGCCAGCGGCTGGACGCCATCGCCGGGCAGCAGGCGCTCGACCCCGCCGTGCGCCTCGAAGCTGTCGCGGCCAATGGCGTCGGCGCGGAATGGGCGACGGGACCGGGCGCCGATCCGGCACGCGCCATCCTCTATATCCATGGCGGCGGCTATATCTCCGGCTCCATCGTCAGCCATCGGGGCCTCGCGGTCGCCATCGGCCGGGCTGCCGGCAGCCGCGTGCTGAGCCTGGACTATCGCCGCGCGCCGGAGGACCGCTTCCCCGCGGCAGTCGAGGATGTGGTCGCCGCCTACCGCTTCCTGCTGGATCAGGGCTTCGCTCCGAGCCGCATCGCGGTCGCCGGGGACAGCGCCGGCGGTGGGCTGACCCTCGCCCTCATGCTCGCCGCCCGCGAGCGCGGCCTGCCGCTGCCCGCCTGCGGCTGGTGCATCTCGCCCTGGGTCGATCTCCTCTGCGGCAGCGCCAGCATGACGAGCAAGGCCGCGGTCGACCCCATCATCCAGAAGCCCTATCTGCTGGAGATCGCCGGGCTCTATCTCGGCGAGGTCGATCCGCGCACGCCGCTCGCCTCCCCGCTCTATGGCGATCTCCGCGGCCTGCCGCCGCTCCTGATTCAGGTCGGCTCGGCCGAGGTCCTGCTCGACGATTCGATCATGCTGGCCGGCATCGCCGGTGGCGCGGATGTCACGGTGACCCTCGAGGTCTGGCCCGAGATGATTCACGCCTGGCCGCTGTTCCAGGATCACCTCGCGGGCGGGCGCAAGGCGACCGCCCGCGCCGGCGCGTACATCCGCGAAATGACGGCGTGAACCGCGAGGGCACTGACGGCGGTTCGAGAATCGGAGCGACTGCTGTTACTATCCAGCGCATCGATTCCAGGGGGGGATGGGGTTCATGACCGCCGAGCACGACCGGTTGCGCGAGGCCCGGGAGCAGAGGGTGCCCTGGCGCAAATGGGGGCCCTATCTCAGCGAGCGGCAATGGGGCACGGTTCGCGAGGACTACAGCGAGAACGGCGATGCCTGGAACTACTTCAGCCATGACCAGGCGCGCTCCCGCGCCTATCGCTGGGGCGAGGACGGGATCGCGGGGATCTCGGACAACAAGCAAAGGCTCTGCTTCGCGCTCGCTCTCTGGAACGGGCGAGACCCGATCCTGAAGGAGCGGCTCTTCGGACTCACCAACGAAGAGGGCAACCACGGCGAGGATGTGAAGGAGTGCTACTTCTATCTCGACAGCACGCCGACCCACTCCTACATGAAATATCTCTACAAGTACCCGCAGGCGGCCTACCCCTATACCGATCTGATCGAGACCAACCGGAAGCGCGGCCGCCAGGAGTTCGAGTACGAGCTGCTGGATACGAGGATATTCGACGAGAACCGCTATTTCGACGTCTTTGTCGAATACGCCAAGGTCACGCCGGATGACATACTGATAGAGATCACTGTCCATAACCGCGGACCTGAGGCGGCCGATCTCAATCTCCTGCCGACCCTTTGGTTCCGCAACCGCTGGACCGGAGACTCCAGCATCGAGCGGCCGCTGCTGCGCAAGCTCGGCCCGGTCGCGGGGCAGGATGTGATCGGCGCCACCGACCGGCGCCTGGGCAAGCTCTACCTCTATTGCCAGACCGGCGGGGAGCTTCTCTTCACCGAGAACGAGACCAACAACCAGCGGCTCTTCGGCAAGGCCAATGACAGCGCCTATGTCAAGGACGGCATCAATGACTACATCGTCCATGGCGATGGCGGCGCGGTGAATCCGGCGCAGCGCGGCACCAAGGCGGCGGCGCATTACCACCTGTCCCTGCCGCCGGGCGAATCCCGTTCCGTGCGGCTGCGCCTGTCGGATTCGGCGCCGGACCGGGACAGCATCAAGAAGTCGCCACCCTTCGGCGCCGGCTTCGAGGCGGCTATGCAGAAGCGGCGCGCGGAGGCCGATGCCTTCTACGCCATCCTCACCCCGCCCTTCCTGTCGGCCGATCAGGCCCTGGTGATGCGCCAGGCCCTGGCGGGCATGCTCTGGACCAAGCAGTTCTACTTCTACGACGTCGACAAATGGCTCGACGAGCGCGGCGCCAATCCCTTCTCGCCCTCGCGCAAGGCCGCCCCGCGCAACGACCAGTGGCACCACATGTACAATGCCGACATCATCTCGGTGCCGGATAAATGGGAATATCCCTGGTATGCGGCCTGGGACCTCGCCTTCCATGTCCTGGCGCTGACCCAGGTGGATGAGGATTTCGGCATGCAGCAGCTGAACCTCATGCTCCGAGAGCGCTACCTCCATCCGAACGGCCAGATCCCGGCCTATGAGTGGAACTTCAGCGACGTCAATCCACCCGTGCATGCCTGGGCCACCATCTTCTCCTATCGCCTGGCCAAGACCCGCCATGGCATCGGCGATCTGGATTGGCTCGAGCAATCCTTTCAGAAGCTGCTGCTCAACTTCACCTGGTGGGTGAACCGCAAGGACCGCACCGGCCGCAACGTCTTCGAGGGCGGCTTTCTCGGCATGGACAATATCGGCGTCTTCGATCGCAGCGCCCCGCTGCCCACGGGCGGGTTTCTGGAACAGGCGGACGGCACCGCCTGGATGGCGCTCTTCTGCCTCAACATGCTGGAGATCGCCGCCGAGCTGGCGCTGAGCAAGCTCGCCTATGCGGATATGGGGCTCAAGTTCATCGAGCATTTCCTGTGGATCGCCTCGGCGATGGGCCATAGCGGCGGCGATGGCATGTGGGACGAGGAGGACGGCTTCTTCTACGACGTGCTGCGCGAGCCGAACGGCCATTCCTCGCGCCTCAAGGTCCGCTCCCTGGTGGGCCTCCTTCCCCTCTGCGCCGTGGCGGTCTTCGCCGACGATCTCTTCAAGCTCCATCCCCATCTCGAGGATCGCTTTCGCTGGTTCCTCGAGGCGCGGCCCGAACTGGTTTCCGCCATCCACGATCCGCGCAAGAAGGGCTATGCGAACCGTCGTCTGGGCTCGATCCTGAACGAGGACAAGCTCCGCCGCGTGCTATCGAAGATGCTGGACGAGAACGAGTTCCTGAGCCCCTACGGGCTGCGCTCCCTCTCCCGCTTCCACGCCGACAACCCTTACGTCTTCCATGGCGGCGGGCAGGAGTTCCGCGTCGCCTATGTTGCGGCGGAGTCCGACAGCGGCATGTTCGGCGGCAATTCCAACTGGCGCGGCCCGATCTGGGTGCCGCTCAACGTGCTGATCATCCGGGCCCTGCTGCAGTACTACAACTACTACGCCAACGACTTCCTGATCGAATGCCCCACGGGATCGGGCCGGCTGATGAACCTGTTCCAGGTCGCCGAGGAGATCGCCCATCGCCTCGGCAACATCTTCCTGCGCGACAAGGACGGAAAGCGGCCGGTCCATGGCGGGACGGAGAGATTCCAGACCGACCCCTATTGGCGCGACTATTTGCTGTTCTACGAGTATTTCCACGGCGACAACGGCGCCGGCCTCGGCGCCAGCCACCAGACGGGCTGGACCGGCGTCATCGCCGGGTTGATGCGCCTCTTCGGCTCCATCACGCCCGAGGGTGTCCTGAATGCGGGCAAGATGGGCTATTTCGAGGCTCTCAGGACCGCGGACGATGAGCCGCCGGGCGAGCAGAAGAAGAAAAAGGAGAAGGGCAAGGCGAAGTCGAAGGGAAAAGACAAGGAGAAAAAGAAGAAGGGGAAATAGCCCTGCCCACTCGGCCCGGCTGGCCAATTTCCTTGAGGTCGTTAGACTCTCGGCGCCAGCCAGATGCCGCGGGAGATCAATCGCCATGGACCTCAGGAAGTACAAGCTGTCGCCGGCCGACCTCATGGAGGCGAAGGCCAGCCTGCTTTACCAGCCCTTCAGGATATCCGAGGAGATTCAATCCGGGATCGCTTATGACTGGATCCACAACAAGGGCGTATTTCAGGTCGACCGTCGCGAGGTGGATGCCGAGACCTGGAAGGCCTTCGACGCTCTCAACAACAATCTGCGGACCACTTATGACGGGTGGCTCGACGCGATCGCGGCGCGCTATGGAGATCTCGGGAATGCGAGCGTGCTCGATATCGCCTGCGCCGAGGGCTACTTCCTCCATGGGCTGAAGCAGCGGGGGGCCGGCCGCTGCATCGGCTACGACATTGCCTCCAGGCCGAGCGTCTCGACCAGCCTCCTCAACAGGTTGTTCGGCCATGACGTCGAATTCCGGAACATTGCTTACGACATGCGGCTCCATACGGTCCCCGGGGCCGAACCCGCCGACATCGTCATATCGTCGGCCATCATGGGGCATCTGAGCGATCCGACCTTCTTTCTCGAATTTCTCGGATCGATGACGAAGAGGTTGCTGTTCATCTACTCGGCCTTCGAGGACACGGATGTGTTCAGGGTCACCTATGAGGGTCCCCGGGTGCATCACGACGGGCAGGCGAAATTCCCGCTGTGCTTCTCCGGAAGGACGATGGTTTCCACCAGCCTGTTCCATTTCGCGATGAACGAGCTTGGCTTCACCAGGGTCATCGAAGCGCCGCAGCTCGTCCGCCTCCCGCCGGAGCCCTATCGCGCCTATATCGCGATCAAGGACTGACGTGGAGAGATCGCTGACCGTTCGGAGAGTGTGGGCGGCTCGAGAGTGGCGAGCTGGGTCGATCTCCCGGGGACCACATCGCGGATGACCCGCCGCTGGCCGCACCGGCTTGCCACCGGCCTGGTCGGCCTCGCGGTGCTGCTCGCAGCGCTGGTCATCCTTCTCTGGCTCGCGCGTGTCCCGCTGTTGAGCTGGACCGCGGCGCGGCTGCTGGAGCGCCAGGGGCTGGGACCGGCGAGCTTCATCGTCGACGCCGTGGATTCCCAGGGTCTCAGCGCTCATGATGTCACGCTGGCGGGCGGCTCGATCAAGGCACGGACCTTGACGCTCGCCTTCAGCTCGCGGGAGCTGCTGGTCGGGCATCTGGTCAAGCTCGAAATCGGCGGGCTGGATGCGACGCTTGCCCTCGGCAAAGACGGGCTCGAGTTTGCCGGCCGGCCGCTTCTCGCAGGCGGCGGCGCGCCCTCGCCGCTCGCAAGCCTCAGCATCGATTCCCTCGCCGTCAAGGATGCCCACCTCTCCCTGGTCGCACCGGGCGCGCGCTATGAGGCCACGCTTTCCGCCACCATCGCGCTGGCGGGCGGCAATCTCAAGGCAAGCGGTATCACCGCGGCAGTCACGGCGCCGGTCGAGGGTTTGAGCGGCCCCGCCCGGATCGAGCTCACCGGTTCTGCCGCGCTGACGCAGGGCAGGCTCGCCGCCAATGGTCTCGCCGCCACGATCACGGCGCCCATCGCCGGGCTCAGCACCCCGATCAAGGCCGTGGTCGCCGCCGATCTCACGGGCGCGGACGGCGCGTTCGAGGTGCGCAATCTCAGCGCGAAGGTGACGGCGCCTGTGACCGGCCTGCAAAAGCCGGCAGCCCTGACGGCGAAGAGCCTGAAGCTGCAGCCTCAGGCCGATGGCTCGCTCCATATCGTGATCGCCCAAGCCGCGGCAACACCGAAAGATCTGCCCTGGACGCTTCACGGCGTCGATGGAGATTTCCTCTGGCAGGGAAAAAAGACGACGGGGAAGTTCAGCATCGCGCGGCTGGCAAACCTGCAGAAGCCGGTTCTGGTAGCGCCGATGAAACTCAGCGGCAGCGCTCAGCTTGCGGGAACGGCGCTCGATGTCACCCTCGCCGCCGAGACCCTCACCAAGACGGCGGCAAAGCTTCAGGGCAAGGGCAGCCATGATCTGGCCATGGGCAGCGGCAATGCCACCTTCGCCCTCGCCCCTGTCGCCTTCAAGCAGGGCGGCTTCCAACCCGGCGATCTGGTCCCCGGCTTGGCTGGGCTAGCGCGGGACGTGGACGGATCGGCCGGCATTGCCGGGACGCTGCGCTGGACCGCCAAGAGCCTGACGCCGGATCTGACCCTGACCCTGAAGGATCTCGCCCTCACGACGCCCGATGCCCGCATCCAGGCCATCAACGGCGCGGTCAAGCTGAGCGGGTTGTGGCCCCCGGCCACGCCGGCCGGCCAGAGCCTCACCGCCACCATCGCTGCCCCCGGCCTGCCGCCGGCAAAGCTCGCCCTCACCGGCCAGCTTCTGGCCAAGCCCGCCCTGAAGCTCGACCGGATCGCCGTTGACGTCGCCGGCGGGGAGATCACCGCCGGCAGCTTCACCCTCGATCCGGGAGCACCGGATATCGCCATTACCCTGAAGGTTGACCATGTCGATCTCGCGGAGATCACCCGGCTGATCGGGCTCGATGGGCTGAACGGCAGCGGGCAACTGGACGGGCAGATTCCCGTTACCTACAAGGCCGGCAAGCTCGCCATCCGCGGCGGCAAGCTGACGGCGCGAGGGCCCGGCACGGTGAGCTACAAGCCCAGCAGCCTGCCGCAGCAGATTGCCGAGGCAGGCGAATCGGTCCAGCTCACCCTGCATGCTCTCAGCGACTTCCACTATGACAAGCTCGGGCTGGATCTCGACAAGGCGGAGAGCGGCGAGGGCACGGTGGTGTTGCATCTGGAAGGCGCCAACCCTGCGGTCATGTCGGGCCAGGCCTTCAACTTCAACATCAGCCTGGAGAGCAATTTCGATCGCCTTGCCGATATCGCGATGCTGAGCCTAAGATCGGCGGAGGATCTGCTGCGCCGCGCGGCGGGGAGGGTTGGACCTTGACGAAGCGAGAGCTTTATCGTCGCGATGGCTTAAGCTGCGCCGCGTTGCTCGCGGCGGTTGTGCTGAGCCTGGCACCTGCCGCCTGCACGCCGACCGTCCAGGTCCAGGCGCCCAAGGAGCCCATCACCATCAACCTCAATATCAAGCTCGATGCGGATGTGCGCCTGCGCATCGAGGAGAAGGCGAAGGAAGATGTCCAAACCCAGCCCATCTTCTGATTCGGCGGTACGTCGGATGAACCGGCGCCGCCTGCTGCTCGGGCTCGCGGCTCTGCCGTTGCTCGCTCTCGCCGGGCGCGCCGCGGCACAGTCGGCGAAGCTGCTGGACGCGCCGCGGATCGCCGGTCTCGTGGGCGAGCGCTATGACGGCTATGCCGTCGCCCGTGGCAAGGTCACGACCGAGGTCGCCGGGCTGATCGACAAGGTGAACGCCGAGCGTCGCGCCGTCTATGAGAAGCGCGCGGCGGCAGACAAGGTGCCAATCGACGCCGTGCAGCAGATCTACGCCCAGCAGATCCGGCAATCGGCGCCGGTTGGAACCTGGTTCCTGAGCGCCGACGGCCAGTGGACGCAGAAATAGCTCCACCGCTCCGCTGCAGGCAGGCCCCGCCATTCCGGCAAGAATGCATAAGTCGCGCTAAGAACGCATAGGTCCGCGCGCCCGCTCCGGCCCAGATAACCCCAAGGGATGGGGTTCCGAGGGCTTACGAGGGAGCGCCGCATGATCGCCGTCACGGTGAACGGCCAGCGCCACGAGCTGGATATCGAGGCGGAGACGCCGCTCCTCTGGATCCTGCGCGATGAGCTGGGGCTCACCGGCACGAAATATGGCTGCGGCATCGCCCAATGCGGCGCCTGCACTGTGCATCTCAACGGCGCCGCGACCCGGTCCTGCCAGGTCCAGATCGGCGATATCGATGGCGCCGAGATCCTGACCATCGAGGGGCTCTCCGCCGATGGCACCCATCCGGTGCAGCGGGCCTGGATCGAGCATGACGTGCCGCAATGCGGCTATTGCCAGTCGGGCCAGATCATGGCCGCAGTCGCGCTGCTCAAGGAGAAGCCCGACCCCAGCGATTCCGATATTGATACGACCATCACCAATATCTGCCGCTGCGGGACCTATCCCAGGATCCGCATGGCGATTCACCGGGCGGCCGAGCTCGCCAAGGGCTGAGCCTGCCGATGAGCCTCGGGCTGAGACGAAGGAGGGAAAATGGGTGTTCTTTCCCGAGAGGTGGGGCTTTCCCGCCGCGGCTTCATCCTCGCCTCGCTGAGCGCGGCCGGGGGTCTCATGATCGGCATCCGCCCGGTCGATGCCGCGACCCCCGATAGCGCCGGTGCCGAACTCGGAGCCTGGATCGTCATCGATCCCGATGAGAGCGTCACGCTGCGGGTCGCCAAATCGGAGATGGGCCAGGGCATCTTCACCGCACTGCCCATGATCCTCGCCGAGGAGCTCGCCTGCGACTGGCGCCATGTCCGCGCCGAATATGCCGCGGCCAGCCGCAATCTCGCCGACAAGCAGATCTATGGCAGCATGGGCACCGGCGGCAGCCGCTCGGTGCGGGGCTCCCATGAGATGCTGCAACAGATCGGCGCCAGCGCCCGCGAGCGGCTGATCGCCGCAGCGGCGAAACGCTGGCAGGTCGCCCAGTCGGAATGTGGTGCTGCAAATAGCCATGTGCAGCACGCGGCCAGCGGCCGGCGCCTCAGCTATGGCACGCTCGCGGCCGAGGCGGCGGCCATCACGCTGGACCAGGAGCCCGCGATCAAGGCGCCGGAGAGCTTCACCCTCGCCGGTCTGCCGCTTGCCCGCCTCGACACTAAGCCGAAGACCAACGGCCAGGCCCCCTTCGGGATCGATACCCGCCTACCCGACATGCTCTATGCCGCGGTTACGCTCTGTCCGGTGCCCGGCGGCAAGGTGAAGAGCTATGACGATTCGGCCGTGCTCGCCCGCCGCGGCGTGCATTCGGTGGTGCCGGTTCCCGGCGGCCTCGCCGTGGTGGCGGACCGGTTCTGGCGTGCCAAGGAGGCAGCGGCCGCGCTTCAGGTGCAATGGGATCCGGGTGCCGGCGCCGGCACCAGCAGCGCCATGTTTCGGCGCGACTACCGCGCGGCGCTCGACGGGCCCCTCGAGACGGCGCGCAAGGAGGGTGACGCGCGCGCCACGCTTGCTGCTACCCCGCCTACGGGCGGCAAGCTGGTCGAGGCGCTCTACGAGGTTCCGCATCTCGCTCATGCGCCCATGGAGCCCCTGAACTGCACGGCCCGAGTGACCACCGACAAGGTCGAGGTCTGGCTCGGTACGCAGAATCCCGACATGGCCCTGCAGCTCGCCGCCAAGGCGGCCGGCATGGCGCCGGAGAAGGTCGAGATCCATAACTGCTTCCTCGGCGGCGGCTTCGGCCGGCGCTCGATGAACGACGAGCTGATTCACGCGGTGACGGTGGCCAAGGCCGTCGGCCGACCTGTGAAGCTGATCTGGACCCGCGAGACCGATATGCAGCACGACCGCTATCGCCCCCAGGCGGCGCTGCGCGCCCGCGCGCTCCTGACGGCCGGCGAGTCCGCAGCGGAGGGAAGCGTGGCCCGGATCGAGGCGCTGCACCTGCAGACCGCCGTCGGATCGATCACGCGATCCCTCGGCTGGAAGGCGCTCGCCCCCGGAATCGAGCCCCAGGCCATCGAGGGTCTCGCCAACCTGCCCTATGCCGCCGCCAATCTGCTCGTCGAATGCGTGCTCAAGAACACCCACATCCCGATCATGTTCTGGCGCAGCGTCGGCAGCTCCCAGAACGCCTTCGTGGTGGAAAGCTTCATCGACGAGCTCGCCCATGCCGCCGGCGAGGATCCCTACAAGTTCCGCCGCCGCCTGCTGATGGACAGCCATTCCAATTACGTGAAGGTGCTGGACGTCGCCGCGGAGAAGGCCGGCTGGGGCAGCCCGCTTCCCGCGGGCAAGGGGCGCGGCATCGCCATCCACGAAGCCTTCGGCACCATCGTGAGCCAGGTGGCCGAGGTCGCTGTCGACAAGGGCCAGGTCCGGGTCGAGCGGGTGGTGGTCGCCGTCGGTTGCGGCCATGTCATCAACCCGCGGCTGGTGCAGATGCAGATGGAGAGCGGGGTGATCTATGGCCTCACCGCCGCGCTGGGCGATGCGATCACCATCAAGGACGGCGCCGTCGAGCAGACGAATTTCGACAGCTATCCCATGCTGAGGATGGCGGAGGCGCCCCGCATCGAGACTTATCTCGCGCTCTCCGGCGGCAAGCGCTGGGGCGGGATCGGTGAGCCCGGCACGCCGCCCATCGCACCCGCGGTCTGCAACGCCATCTTCGCCATCACGGGAAAGCGCATCCGCGCGCTGCCCATCTCCGATACGGATCTGACCAGCCGGACCTGATGGGCGCGAAGACCATCAAAACCTCGTGAGGCTCTTCGCCTCGTCGGGGCAGCCGGTCGCGGTGGCGCGGGGATGACCAGGAATCGTCTCCTGGGTGATAGCCGGCCCATCGCACTCCCTCCCTACTGAACGCCTGCCTCGCGCTGGGGCGCCTCATGACGCCCGTAGAGGCCATATCGCGCCACGGCGCATCAAACGGGGAGCGACATATGCGCAAGCTTCTGCTCGGGCTCGTCTCTACGGCGGCGCTGATGACGGCGGCTCAGGCCGCCGACATCAAGGTCATCAATGCCGATGCCTGGTTTCCCGAAGGGCCGATCTGGTATCAGGGCAAGCTCTATTACGTCGAATATGGCCGCAACACCATCGACAGCTGGGACGGCGCGAAGAACACCTTCTTCTGGAAGCAGGATGGCTGCGGGCCCTCGGCCGTGGTGGTGACTCCGAAGGGCGAGTTCCTCACCACCTGCTACGATTCCGGCACCATCGGTCATGTCTCCGCCGACGGCAAGACGCTGACACCCTACAGCAAGGACAAGGACGGCAATGGTTTCGTCGGCCCGAACGACCTCGTGGTCGACAGGAAGGGCGGCGTCTATTTCACCGGCTCGGGCCATGAGGGGCCGGTGATCGACGCCGCGGTCTATTACATCGGAACGGACGGCACGGTCACCAAGGCGGCCGACGACCTGCACAACGCCAATGGCCTCGCCCTCTCCAATGACGGCAAGATCCTCTATGTGATCGAGACGGAGGAGAACCGGCTGCTGGCCTTCGACGTGCATGACGACGGCTCGCTCACGGGCCGGCGCGTGTTCCTCAACCTGAACGACATGTTTCCGAATGCACCGCATATCTGGCCCGACGGCATGAAGATCGACGCCAAGGGTGAGATCTATATCGGCCAGAGCCCGCGCTCCCTCGATGCGCCGGGCAAGATCATCGTCGTCGACAGCCAGGGCAAGCTGCTGCGCACCATCGCCGTGCCCTCGGTCTCCATGCCGAACCTCACCTTCGGCCCGGGAGAGAAGGTCATCTATGTCATGGCCCTCGACCAGATCGACAAGGCGCCCTGGCACGGCAAGGTCTATGAGGTGCCGAACCAGTAGCCGCCACCCCGGCCTATTCTCTTTCCGTCACGCCCGCGAAAGCGGGCATGACGGAATAAGAGGAGGCGGAGGAAGCCCGTCAAGGAAGATCGAGTGCGGCCACCCTGCCCAAGGAATCCTTGATCTCCTGGGCGTCCATTCCCGAAGCGAGAAGCTCTCTCACCGCCATGACTGCATGAGCGAATTTCTTCGGCGAGGTCGCTAAATTGGCAATGCGGGTGGTATAGGGCGCGGGATTGTGATCGGCGAGACCGCCCGCCTCGATGCCGACGACGCTGCAGGCGCCCCGCTCGCGCATGACCAACGGCGCACCCGAGGTACCGTGATCCGCGCCGCAGTCATTGCGCAACCGCCCGTCCAGAGGATCGATCTGACGCACCCTGCAGCCCCGCGCGATGAAGGGCGCGGCACTGGAGGCGTAGCTCACCGCGTAGCCCTGGAGCCAGAGGGGCTGGCCCAGCAGATCTTCCGGCCGTCCGCCATAGACGGCAAGCGGCGCGACATCGGCCGGCGCAGGCTTGTCCAGCACGGCGATGGCCCAGTCCCCCGAATGGTAGTGGCCGCCGGTTATGGGATCGTGGGTATAGCTGCCCCGCGCCACCACCGTGGCCTCGGAGACGAAGGCCGCCTTGCCGCGGTTGAAGCCGAGAAGAAATGTGACGCGGTCCTGCGGCTTTCCATTCAACGCCGGCACATGGGAGGCGGTCAGAATCTCGCGCCGGTCCAGCACCAGGGATGCGGTTCCCATGAACAGCTCATCGACGCGCAGCTGTCCCGTTGCCGCGACGCAAGGCTCGCGAGCCGGGTCGGCTTCCTGCGGATCCGGGAGATCGGTGAACCAGGTGACCGGGATCGCTGCGCTCGCACCTAACCGGCTCCCGATGTTCAGATAGCCGCCGGCAGCGGCCGGCCGCGCGGGCAGGAGCAGCGCCGCAGCGGCGAGAGCGACGGCAAGCACCGGCAGGAACGAACGCCACTCCGGCCGGCCGAGCGGCCCGACAAATCTTATTTGCGTGATCCCCATCCCCCATCTGTTCGGAGAGGCGAGACAATACCATTTCTTAACCTTCGGCGCGCGGCGATTCTTGGTTCCCGGCACTCGACCGATATTTGTCTGCGCGACCCTTCGATTCACGCAAGAACGCATAACTTCTGCCAGCGTCAGATAGGACGAAACCCCGGATGCGGTCCAGATTCCTCCCACGGCGCCGGAGCATTCCGGCGACAGAGGCAGACAGGAATTCCGCACCCAGAGGAGGGAACTCATGCGTGTCATGATCGATAAGCAACTTCGTCTCGCCGTCGCGATCGCCGTTTTCGCAGCGGCCGTGATGCTCGCTCCCACCGCCATGGCGGGCTCCGACCAGGGCGGCAGCAGGGACAAAGTGCCGGACACTGCCGCCTATACCAACTATTCCACGACGACGGATCAGACGGCGACGCCCTGCCTGACCTGCTACGCCGGCGCAGGCCTCGCCGGCACGCAAGACAAGACGCCGGCCGCCGTGCCGGTGACGCCGCGCTGCGACACCTGCACCAAAGGCAGCTGATCTCTTTGCCGTGACTTCCCTCTCCCGCTTATTGAAGCGGGAGAGGGGCCCGTGGCGAAGCCACGGGAAGATTAAGACACTCACAAGAGGAGCGCGGCAGGAGGTAACTCTCCCGCACGCAAGGCAGGGGTGGCGGCAGGCGCCCTGGGAATGATCAGGCGGCCGCCGCGGCCTTGTCGGTGAGGGCGTGCTCGAGGGCCTGGTCGACGGTCTCGAGCCAGATGAACGCCAGGCCCTGTCGCGCCTCCTCGGGGATGTCCTCATAGTCGCGCTTGTTGCGGGCGGGAAGCATCACCGTCTTGATGCCCGCATGCATCGCGGCCAGCACCTTTTCCTTGATGCCGCCCACCGGCAGCACCAGGCCGCGCAGGCTGATCTCGCCGGTCATGGCGATATCGGGGCGCACCGGCCGGCCCGTCAGCGCCGAGGACAGCGCCACGAACATGGTGACGCCCGCCGAGGGTCCATCCTTGGGAATGGCACCCGCCGGGACATGGACATGGATGTCGTTGTTCTCCAGTGCCCCGGCATCGATGCCGAGATCGCGCTGCTTGGCGCGCACGAGGCTGAGCGCTGCCTGCACGCTCTCCTTCATGACCTCGCCGAGCTGGCCGGTCAAAGTGAGACGGCCCTTGCCCGGAACGGCGGAAGCCTCCACGAAGAGGATATCGCCACCCACCGGCGTCCAGGCGAGCCCGGTTGCAACGCCGGGGATCGTCGTGCGCTGTGCCACCTCCGCCTCGAAACGCTCGGCGCCGAGAATCGCGGGGATATCGGATGCATCGATGCTGATGCTGGTGGCGGTGCCCTCGGCGATCCGCATGGCGGTGTTGCGCAGGACCGAGCCGATCTCGCGCTCGAGATTGCGCACGCCGGCCTCGCGCGTGTAGTGGCGGATCACATCGCGGATCGCGGCCTCGGTCATGAAGCACTGCTCCGGCGAGAGCCCGTTCTCCTTGAGCTGGCGCGGGATCAGATGGCGCTCGGCGATCTCCACCTTCTCTGATTCGGTGTAGCCCGAGAGGCGGATCACCTCCATGCGGTCCAGCAGCGGCCCCGGGATGGTATCCAGCATATTGGCGGTGCAGATGAAGACCACCCGCGAGAGGTCGAAGTCGACCCCCAGATAATTGTCGCGGAAGGTGCCGTTCTGCGCCGGGTCCAGCACCTCCAGCAGCGCCGATGACGGATCGCCCTGGATGCCGCGGCCGAGCTTGTCGATCTCGTCCAGCATCATGACACAATCCCGGGCGCCCGCCTTGCGGATCGCCTGGATGATATTGCCCGGCATCGCGCCGATATAGGTGCGCCGATGGCCGCGGATCTCGGCCTCGTCATGCACGCCGCCCAGGCTGACCCGGGTGAACTTCCGCTTCATGGTGCGCGCGATGCTCTGGCCGAGGGAGGTCTTGCCCACGCCGGGCGGGCCGACGAAGCAGAGGATCGGCGCATGGCCGGTGGGGTTCAGCTTTCGCACCGCCAGATATTCGAGGATGCGCTTTTTGACCTTCTCCAGCCCGCAATGATCCGCATCCAGGATCTTGCGCGCTTCGGCGATGTCGATGGGCTCGCTCTCGGCCACCGTCCAGGGCAGTTCCGCCAGCCATTCGAGATAGGTGCGCAGCATGGACTGCTCAGCAGCGGCCTCTGGCATGCGCTTCAGGCGCTTCAGCTCCTTCTCCGCCTGCGCCAGGACATCGGGGGGCATGCCGGCCTTGGCGATCTGCTCAGCGAGTTCCGTGGTGTCGGTGCCCTGCTCCTCGCCCTCGCCCAGCTCCTTCTGGATGGTGCGGAGCTGCTCGCGCAGGATGTGCTCACGCTGGCGGCCCTCGATGGTCTGGCGCGTGCGCTCGCCGATATCGCGGGAAAGCCGCAGCACCTCCAGGCGATAGGAGACGAACCAGAGCACGCGGTCGAGCCGGGCGACCAGATCGATCGCCTCCAGCACCTGCTGTCTCTCGGTGGACTTCAGATCCATGAAGGAGGCGAGCACATCCGCCAGCGTGCCGGGAGCCGTGATGGCGGCGATGGATTCGCGCAGGCCCTCGGGCGCCTCGGGCAGCAGACGGATCGCCTCCACCGCGCGCTCGCGCAGCTTCAGCACGCGCGCCTCGATCTCGGTGCCCGCGCCCGCAGCATCCGCCGGCTCGGCGATGCGCTCGACGCGCGCGACAAGGAAGGGATAGCCCGGGACCAGCTCCAGGATGCGGAAGCGCTGCTCGCCTCGGCAGATCAGATGGCTAGGGCCGTCCGGCCGGGTGACATAGCGCAGCACATGGGCGACGGTGCCGATCTCATAGAGTCCCTCCCGCCCCGGCTCGTCAGCCGCAGGGTCGCGCTGCAGGATGGTCCCTATAGGGCCCTGAGTCTTGACCGCATACTGGACCGCGGCGATAGAGCTCTGACGGCCGACCTCGAGCGGCAGCACAGTCGCCGGGAAGAGAACGGAATCGCGCAGCGGCAGCAGAGGGATCATTCCCTCGGGCAGGCGCAGGCCGGACTCGGTGCCGATGGGTGCGGTATCGGGCCGCGGGCTCTCGACGGTCGGCGGGGCGCCGCTCCCGTCGCGCAGCTCGGCCGGGGTCTGGGTTGCATTGGTATTCGTCATCGAAAACTCTCCGATCAGGCGATCTTGCGCAGTACGAGGCGCAGGCATCCATCCACGAGCTGGCGCCGGGCGAACTCGTAGCGGCCGGGGGCGAGCCGGATCTGGCGGCGGAAGCGACCATGGGGAAGCTCCATTCGCCGGATCACGGCGGGACCCGGAATCTCGGGCAGGGCGCGCTCGCCCCGCACGACCAGAAGACCCGCCTCCACGCTCACCTCCACCGCATCGGCCGCCACCCCCGGCAGCGCCACCTCGATCAGGACCTCGCGCTCGGTCTCGAAGACATCGGCCGGCGGCTCCCAGCTGAATTCGCCGGAATCTCCGCCGAGGCCATAAAAGCGGCGATGCAAGGTCTCCGCCTGCGCCAGATGACGGCAGGCCTCGGACCACATCCAGATGGTGAGCTCGTCTCCAGGCATGTGAGCGTCCTAAGCAGGGTTCGGGTGGCGGCGGGGAAGAAAGAGAAGAAGGCCCTCTGCTTAGCAAAGGTGGGGAACAATATGGCAATTCTCAAGTGCGCGGCCGGCGGAGACCTCGCCGCTGATCCCTTGGCCAGGGGAACGCATTCGCACTCCCTATTTTCGGCGCCGGACCAGGGCTTCCTCGATGACCTCGTAGTGGCGGACGGTGGGATCGAAGCTGACAAGGGCCTCCATCGCTTCCGGTTCGACCACGGCGCGGTCCAGTTGCTCGCCGGCGAAGGCGCGGATGGCATCGAGGGAGGTCCAGCGGGTGAGCACCAGGAACTCGATCTCGTCGGGCCGGTCGTGACGCAGGAGCGAGGCGCCGAGGAAGCCTTTGATCCCTTTCAGCGCAGGCAGGACCTGGAAGCGGAAATGCTCGGGATAGTCATCGGGCTGCGCCGGGGCCGCGCGGCCCCGCCAGGTTCTGACGATCATCGCTCTACCCCTCGATGGGCCCTCGTCCCGGGAATCGATCATAACCCATCGCCGTGAAACCGCCCGGCCCCTCTTCAGAGGGGCGTTCATCCTTCATGGGGCTGGTTATTTGTCTGACAAATGTAATATATTAGGATGTTACTTCTGGATGGCCGTGACGCGTCCCCGGTGTATAATCTGGCTCCGTCGTCGCCGACGGCCGAAAAGAAAACGCGCTCGCAAGGGAGGAAGCCATATGAAGTGCACGTCCTATCTGCGTCTTTGCGCCGGTGCCGCGGTCGCCGCGGTGCTCGCGTTCAATGCCCCCGCCCGGGCCGCCGGTCCGGAGATCGTCGCCGGCCCGGCTGCCGATGCGACCTGCTACGTGCCTTGGGCCGCTGACACGAAGTTCTTCAAATATCCCGCGAAGCCCGGCCCGTATCGCATCGCGCTCGCCAACGGCTTCATCGCCAATACCTGGCGCATCCAGATGATCAAGACCGCCAAGGCCTATGCCGCCCAGCCCGACGTCGCGGCCAAGCTGAAGGAGTTCAAGGTGGTCTCGACCGGCGAGGATGTCGCCGCCCAGATCGCCGCCATCAACAACTTCATCGACTCCGGCTATGATGCCATCGTCGTCAATGCCCAGAACCCGAAGGCCTTCGGCCCCGTGATCAAGCGGGCCAAGGCGGCGGGCGTTATCCTGGTGGCCTTCGACAACATCCTCGACACCCAGGACGCCATCAATGTCGATGTCGACCAAAAGGGCCTGGGCGTGCTGTGGGCCAACTGGCTGATCAAGCATATTCCGAACGGCGGCAAGATCCTCGAGGTGCGCGGCGTCGCCGGCACATCGGTGGACACCGACCGCCATAACGGCATCCACGAGACCCTCGACGCCTCCGGCAAGAAGTGGGATGTGGTCGAGGTGGTCGGCAAGTGGGACGACCCGACGGCCCAGAAGGCGACGGCAGACGCCATCGCCGTGCAGAAGCATTTCGACGGCTTCACCGCCCAGGGCGGCGATACCGGCGTGGTCCAGGCCATGATCGACGCCGGCCATCCCTTCGTGCCCTTCGGCGGCGAGACGGAGAACGGCTTCCGCAAGTTCTGCGGGAAATACTCCGGCCAGGGCCTGGTCTGCTCGTCGGCCGGCACCGGCCCGGCCCAGGTGGCGGTCGCGATGAAGACGGCGATCGACGCGCTGCAGGGCAAGGTCGTCCCGCAGTCGGTGAAATTGCCGCTCGCCATCGTCGAGGATCCGGACTTCAAGGACGGCGTGAACTACTACTCCACCCAGTCCGACAACTTCTTCGTCGGCAACGCCTTCCCGACCTGCGGCATCAACTTCACGGCGCAGGAAATCATGGGCCAGACCCAAGCCAATCAGTAAAATAAGCCAGCTTGCAACCTCGGCGCCGGGGGTTCACCCCCGGCGCGTTTGG
>DATBBO010000248.1:0-8381 GCA_036270995.1 Dongiaceae bacterium
GTGGTACCCGACCCCTGACAGGAAAGAGCCAAGCGATGAACCTGACCTCGACCGGCAGTGCCGCCATCCCGGGTTTCTTCTCAACCCATCTGGCGGAGCGCGACCCGGAGGTGTTCAAGGCCGTCGGGGAGGAGCTCCACCGCCAGCAGGACCAGATCGAGCTCATCGCCTCGGAGAACATCGTCTCCCGCGCGGTCCTCGAGGCCCAGGGCTCGGTGCTCACCAACAAATATGCCGAGGGCTATCCGGGGCGGCGCTATTACGGCGGCTGCGAGTTCGTCGATGTGGCGGAGGCGCTCGCCATCGACCGCGCGAAGAAGCTCTTCGCCTGCAACTTCGCCAATGTGCAGCCCCATTCCGGCGCCCAGGCGAACCAGGCGGTTTTCTTCGCCCTTCTGCAGCCCGGCGACACCTTCATGGGCCTTAACCTGGCTGCGGGCGGGCATCTGACCCATGGCTCTCCGGTCAACCAGTCGGGCAAGTGGTTCAAGGTGGTGCCCTACAGCGTCCGGCGCGAGGACCAGCGGATCGACATGGAGGAGGTCGAGCGCCTGGCCAAAGAGCACAAGCCGAAGCTCATCCTCGCCGGCGGCTCCGCCTATCCGCGCTTCTGGGATTTCGAGCGCTTCCGCCAGATTGCCGATTCCGTGGGCGCCTATTTCATGGTCGACATGGCGCATTTCGCCGGGCTGGTGGCGGGCGGGGCGCATCCGACACCGCTGCCACACGCCCATGTGGTGACGACCACGACCCACAAGACCTTGCGCGGGCCCCGCGGGGGCATGATCCTCGCGATGGACGAAGATATCGGCAAGAAGATCAATTCCTCGGTCTTCCCCGGGCTGCAGGGTGGGCCGCTGATGCATGTGATCGCGGCCAAGGCGGTGGCCTTCGGCGAGGCGCTCGGGCCCGAGTTCAAGCGCTATGCCGCGGCTGTGGTCGAGAACGCCAAGGTTCTCGCCGAGACCCTGGTGGCCGGTGGTTTCGCCATCACCACCGGCGGCACCGACAATCATTTGATGCTGGTCGACCTTCGCCCCAAGAAGCTGACGGGTAAGGCCTCCGAGCACTGCCTGGAGGCGGCCGGAATCACCTGCAACAAGAACGGCATTCCCTTCGACCCGGAGAAGCCGGCGATCACCTCGGGCGTTCGCCTGGGGACGCCTGCGGCCACGACCCGGGGCTTCGGGGTGACGGAGTTCCGAAAGGTCGGCGAGCTGATCCAGCGTGTGCTGGACGGGCTGGCGAAGAGCAATTCGGCCGACAATTCTGCCGTCGAGCGCGAGGTGCGCGCGGAGGTGGCGGCCCTTTGCCGCCAGTTCCCGATCTATGATGGTCTGCGATAGCACGGGGCAAAGAGACCGGCCTTCGGGGGAGGGGGGCTGACCATGCGTTGTCCGTTCTGCGGCAATGAAGATACCCAGGTAAAGGACTCGCGGCCCACCGACGACAATGCGGCGATCAGGCGGCGGCGCCAATGCCCCAACTGCGGCGCCCGCTTCACCACCTTCGAGCGCGTCCAGCTGCGCGAGCTGACCGTCGTCAAGACGACGGGCCAGCGCGAGCCCTTCGACCGCGACAAGCTGATGCGCTCCATGCAGGTCGCGCTGCGCAAGCGCCCGGTCGATTCCGACAGGGTCGAGCGCGTCGTCAACGGCATCGTCCGGCGTCTGGAAAGCTCCGGCGAGAGCGAGATCCCCACCTCCGTGATCGGCGAGATGGTGATGGACGCCCTCCACGGCCTCGACAAGGTCGCCTATGTGCGCTTTGCCTCGGTCTATCGCAATTTCCGCGAGGCCAAGGATTTCGAGGATTTCGTGGGCAAGATCGGTGGCGAGCGCGACGGCGACTGACGCGCGGGCGGACGATGCGGGGCATATGCATGCCGCCCTTGCCCTGGCGCGTAGAGCTTTGGGACGGAGCTGGCCCAATCCCGCGGTCGGCTGCGTGCTGGTGCGCGAGGGGCGCGTCGTGGGCCGCGGCTGGACCCAGCCGGGCGGCCGACCCCATGCCGAGACCGAGGCGCTGCGCCGGGCCGGGGCGGGAGCCAGAGGGGCGGCCGCCTATGTCACGCTGGAGCCCTGCAGCCATTATGGCCGGACCCCACCCTGCGCTGACGCCCTGATCGCCGCGGGCATCGCCCGCGCTGTCGTCGCCATGGAGGACCCAGATCCCCGGGTGAGCGGGGAGGGGTTGGCGCGGCTGCGCGGCGCCGGCATCCCGGTCGCCCTCGGTCTGGGGGAGAGCGAAGCGGGGGAAATCAATGCCGGCTTCTTCCTGCGACTTCGTGAGAAGCGCCCCCTGATCACTCTGAAGCTCGCCATGACCCTGGACGGACAGATCGCCACCCGTACGGGCGAGAGCCGCTGGATCACCGGCGAGCCCGCCCGCGCCCGAGCCCATCTCCTGCGCGCCCAGCACGACGCCGTCATGGTGGGCAGCGGCACCGTGCTCGCCGACGATCCGCTGCTGAACGTGCGCCTGCCAGGACTGGAGCGTCATTCGCCGCTGCGCATCGTCCTCGACGGACGCATGCGCCTGCCGCTCACCTCTACTTTGGTCGCCAGCGCCCGCCAGATGCCGACTTGGCTCGTCACCTTGGAGGGCGGCGCGCGCCATCGCCGGCGGGCCTATGAGGATAGCGGCGTCGAGGTGATCGAGGTTTCGGCCAGCGAAGCGGGGGTCATCGACCTCAAGCCCATGCTGCAGCTTCTGGCGGAGAAGGGCCTGACGCGGATCCTGGCGGAGGGGGGCGCGCAGCTTGCGGCGGCCCTGTTGCGCGAGCACCTCGTCGACCGGCTTGCCATCTTCCGCTCCGCGAGCCTCATCGGCGGGGATGGCCTGCCTGCCGCGGCCGGGTTCGGCCTCGACCGCCTGGCGGAGCAGCCCCTGTTCCAGCCGCAGGAGACGATCTGGCTCGGCGCCGACCGGCTCGAAACCTATATCCGCGCCCACTGAGAGTGGCCTTGGCGAACTCCCGCCCGGGTTCGCCGCATATTGTTCCGCCTCATCGGAACATGCGTTAGGTTACCCCGATGTTCACCGGAATCATCACCGACCTCGGGCGGGTCCGCAGCGTCTCGCCCGGCGGCGTCACGCGGATCGTGCTGGAGACCACCTATGACACGGCCGACATCGCGATGGGTGCCTCCATCGCCTGCAACGGCGCCTGCCTCTCGCTTGTCGACAAGGGGCCCGGCTGGTTCGCGGTCGATGCCTCGGCCGAGACGCTGGCCCGTACCACCATCGGCGGCTGGAAGCCGGGAACGCCCGTCAATCTGGAGCGGCCGCTGAAGCTCGGCGACGAGCTGGGCGGCCATCTCGTCTCCGGACATGTGGACGGTCTGGCGGAGATCACCGAGCGGCGGCCCGATGGCGACAGCCTGCGCTTCGAAATCCGCGCGCCGGCCCCTTTACAGCGGTTCATCGCGTCCAAGGGCTCCGTCGCGCTCGACGGCGTCTCGCTGACCGTCAACGAAGTCGAGGGCGAGCTTTTCGGCGTCAATATCATCCCGGTGACGCAGCGGGAGACCAGCTTCGGGAGGCTGGCGCCGGGTGACCGCGTCAACCTGGAAATCGACATGTTGGCGCGCTACCTTGCGCGCCTCATGGAACGGACCCCCGCATGACGAGGCCGCAGCTCGAACCCTGGCGCGTAACCTTCTCCGAGCTGGTTTCGCCGCCTGCGGCCCTGATCGAGGAGGCCCGCAACGGGCGCATGTTCATCCTCGTCGACGACGAGGACCGCGAGAACGAGGGCGATCTCGTCATTCCCGCCCAGATGGCGACGCCCGAGGCGATCAATTTCATGGCTCGATACGGCCGCGGATTGATCTGCCTCGCTCTGACCGCGGAACGGGTGGAGGAGCTGGGCCTGGCGCTCATGTCGCCGAACAACGAATCCCGTCTGCGCACCGCCTTCACCGTTTCGATCGAGGCGCGCGAGGGGATCACCACCGGCATCTCGGCCTCGGACCGTGCGCGCACCGTCGCCGTCGCCATCGATCCGAGCAAGAGCGGGAAGGACATTGTCAGCCCCGGGCATGTCTTCCCGCTCGTCGCCCGCGAGGGCGGGGTGCTGGTGCGGACCGGCCATACCGAGGCCGCCGTCGATCTGGCGAGGCTGGCCGGGCTCAACCCATCCGGCGTCATCTGCGAGATCATGAACGACGACGGCACGATGGCGCGGCGCGACGATCTGATCGCGTTTGCGCAACGGCACGGGCTGAAGATCGGTACCATCGCCGATCTCATCGCCTATCGCCGTCGCCATGACCGCATCGTCGAGCGGGCGATGGAGGATGATTTCGAGAGCCGGTGGGGCGGCAGGTTCCGCATGCATGTCTATGTCAACCGGGTCGCCTATGCCGAGCATATCGCGCTGGTGAAGGGCGACGTGACGACACCGGGGCCCGTGCTCGTGCGCATGCATGCCCTCAACGTCCTGGATGATGTGCTGGCCGACCGCAACAGCGGGCGGGGCGGCGAGCTGCAATCGGCGATGCGCATGATCGGCGAGGCGGGGCGTGGGGTGGTCGTGCTAATCCGCGAGCCTCAGCCGACCAGCCTGTCGGACCGGGTGCGCGCCCGCGTCGGCGGCGGTACCCCAACCACGGACCAGCTTCGCGATTACGGCGTCGGCGCGCAGATCCTGCTCGATCTAGGCGTGCGCGAGATGGTCCTGCTATCCAATCACCGCAAGACCATCGTCGGTCTCGAAGGTTACGGTCTTTCCATAGCGGGCCAGCAGCCGATCGCTCATGAAGGGGACGGCGAATGACCGCGACGGCCCATGTGCTGCCCCCTCATGTTCTCATCGTCGAGGCGCGCTTTTATGGCGACATCGCCGACGAGATGATGAGGGGCGCCGTTCAGGCGCTGGAGGAGGCCGGCGCCACCCATGAGCGTTTGTCGGTGCCCGGCGCCTTCGAGATTCCCGCTTTGATCGCCATGGCGCTCGAGGCGCAGCAGGCCGATCCGGCCCGCCGGCCCTATGATGGCTTCGTCGCCCTCGGCTGCGTCATCCGCGGCGAAACGACCCATTATGACTATGTCTGCGGTGAAAGCGCGCGCGGGCTCATGGATCTCGCCTGCCAACATCGCATCGCGCTCGGCTACGGCATCCTGACCGTGGAGAATGGCAAGCAGGCCTGGGCGCGTGCCCGGGTGACGGAGAAGAACAAGGGCGGCGATGCGGTTCGCGCCTGCCTCGCCATGATCCTGCACAAACGCAGTTTCGGACTGCCGGCGCGTTGATGAGCAAGCGCCCCCAGCCCGGCAAGGGACGCAGCACCGCGCGGCTCGCGGCGGTGCAGGCCCTCTACCAGATCGAGATCGCCGAGGGGGATGCCGACCAGGTGATCGCCGAATTCACCGGCCATCGCCTGGGCGAGAGCGTCGAAGGCGTGAAGCTCGCCAAGCCGGACGCCAGCTTCTTCGCCGAATTGGTTCAGGGCGTGGTCCGCAACCGGCGCGACCTCGACGATATGATCGCCGCGGTGCTGACCGAGGACTGGACCATCGAGAGGCTGGAGGTGCTGCTTTGCTGCCTGCTGCGGGCCGGCGCCCATGAGCTGGCCGATCGCACCGATATCCCGGCCCGGGTCGTCATCAGCGAATACGTGAATCTGGCGGATGCCTTCTATGGCGAGAAGGAGACGGGGCTCGTCAACGGCCTGCTCGACCGCCTGGCGCGCGAGCTCCGGCCCGAGGAACTGACCGCACCCCATGGCAAGGCCGGACCCAACACCGCCGCCGGGTGAGTTCGAGCTCATTGCGCGCTATTTCCGCCCGCTGGCTGCGGGACGCGAGGGCGCCCTCGGACTCGCCGATGATGCGGCCCTCATCGACGTTTCGCCCGGGGAGCGTCTCGTGGTTACCGCCGATGCACTTGTCGCCGGCATCCATTTCCTCGCCGATGACCCGCCTGATCGCATCGCCCGCAAGATGCTCCGCTCCAATCTCTCGGATCTCGCGGCGATGGGCGCGAAACCCCTGGCCTATTTCATGACCTGCTGTTTTCCCCGGCCGCTCGAGGAGAGTTGGCTCGCCGGCTTTGCCGCCGGCCTGGCCGAGGACCAGCGGGAGTTCGAGATCGCCTTGATGGGGGGCGATACGACGGCCACGCCGGGACCGCTGACGCTCTCGCTGACGGCGCTCGGCACCGTCGAGGCGGGCCGCGAGCTCCGCCGCTCGACAGCGCGGGCCGGCGATCTCGTCGCCGTCAGTGGGACCATCGGCGATGCTGCGCTGGGCTATGCGCTTCGCAGCGGGCGCCTTACCACGGGTGAAGGCGCGGAGATGCTGCTCTCCCGCCACTACCTGCCGCAGCCCCGCATGATCCTCGGCCGGAAGCTGGTAGGGCTTGCCTCTTCCTGCATGGATGTCTCCGACGGGCTTGCGGGCGATCTCGCCCATATCGCCGAGACGTCGGGGCTGGCCGCCGTCATCGAGGCGGCGAAAGTCCCGCTCTCGCCGCCGGCCAGAGCGATCCTCGCGCGCGATCCCCAATGGCTGATGACGGTTCTCACCGGTGGCGAGGACTACGAGCTGCTGTTCACCGTGCCGCCGGCGCGGGAGAGCGCGCTCCGCGACCTGCCGGTCACGGTGATCGGACGCATGCACCCCGGCAGGGGCGTCAGCGTGCTGGATGATGCCGGCCATCCCCTCGATCTCGGGGCGGGCGGATACCGGCATTTCTAGAGCGCTTTCAACCGGGAGCGTAACGATCCGCTTGACGGCTACGTCATTTGCGTATAGAGTAAAAATCTAAGCTCACATTGGAAGGTTTTCGTATGGCCGCTTTTCGCGGCTCCTTCGTCGTGCGCCCTCTCAACGCGCCACACCACCCCGGAAGGAGGCAAGGCCCTGCAGATTCTCTGCAGAAGCAGAGCACGCCCGCTGTTCTTCCCCCTTTCCCGCACTTTGACGCGGGAGAGGAAGCCAACGCCGCGCCACGGCCGCAGCCAGGCGACGGTCGGCAAAGTCCGGTGGGTGAATGGCTGTAAATCCCCTGCAGAAACAGCCTGCGGGCTTCGGCGCCGACCCGTTCGCCGAAGCCTGGGGCGGCTCGCGAAGCCTATCCGGCTTCAGCCTCGATTGTCATGGCGTCGAGGGTGAAGCTGCCATCCTCGCGAATGTCGAAATGGGCGGTGACCTCCGCCGCCATCCGCTGCTCGAGGGAGCGGATTGCCGCCGCATGGATCTCGGGGGTACGCATGCGCTGAACCCAGGAGGTGAAGTCCAGCGGCACCCGGTGCAGACTGGCCGTCCCGGGCCGAAAGCAGGCTTCGCGGAGGCCATGCTCCCATTCGGCACGCGTGTAGTTGCGCACATGGGAGGGATCGCGCAGAAGCTCGATCGATTGCAGGAAGGTGTCGAGCAGCGGGGCGCCGGGGGTCACGGCGTCGGCGAAGAGCGCGTGGCCGCCGGGCTTTAGCACGCGGCGCGCCTCCCGCAGGCCCTTGGCGAAATCATGCCAGTGATGGGCGGAGTAGCGGCTCAGCACCATGTCGAAGCTGGCATCGGGGAAGGGAATGGCTTCGGCCGCACCCTGCTGGGTGACGATATTGGCGAGCCCGCGCGCCTCGGCCGTCCGACGCACGGCCGCCAGCATCTCCGCCGAGAGGTCGAAGGCCACAACCTCGCCGGCATGGGCTGCCGCCCGGTAGCTCACATGTCCGCCGCCGCAGCCGAGATCGAGCACCCGGCCCGGCGCATGATTGCGCACGAAGACCTCGATCTGGTCGAGATCGGCGCCGCTCGCATGCACCGCGCTGGTGACATAGGCGGCCGCCTGGGGTCCGAACTGGCCGGCCACCAGGGCTTCCTGGGTATTGCTCGCCATCGCTCTAGCCCTCCTCGATCCTTGCACCCGTTGTCATACCCTGCGCTTTACACTGGTAAGAGGTGCGAGTTTATCCTGGTATAAAATCTGCCATGGTCACGCCAGCGACCCTCGACCGGCGTCGCGCGCTCGGCGCCTTCCTGATGGCGCGCCGCGCCCGCCTCGGCCCCGCCGCCCTCGGGCTTCCCGAGGCCGGCCGACGCCGCACGCCGGGGCTGAGGCGCGAGGAGGTCGCCCAGCTCGCGGGCCTCAGCGTCACCTGGTATACCTGGATCGAGCAAGGCCGGGACGTCTCCGTCTCACCGGCGGCACTGGCCCGTCTCGCCCGCAGCCTCCAGCTCTCGGCCGCCGAGCGGAGCTACCTCTTCGATCTCGCGGGCAAGCGCGACCCCGCCGGCCCGGCGCCGGCGCCGGCAAGCGACGTTCCCGCCGCCCTCGAGGCGGCCGTCCAGGCCATCGCGGCGCCCGCCTATGTGCTGGACCGTCAATGGAATGCCGTAGCCTGGAATGCACTGGCGAGTCGCCTCTTCACGGG
>DATBBO010000249.1:0-4737 GCA_036270995.1 Dongiaceae bacterium
GTGGGACTGGGCCGCATCATGCGGTAGCGGCAGCTTGGCGGCCCGCAGCATTGCGAGATCCAGCGGTGTGGGATCGGGGAGGCTGTCGAGCTTCACCTTCTCCCCGGCGAGCGCGCTCGCCAGCTTGAAGAAGGCGGCGTCCTTGCCGCCCTGCTCGCCGAGGAGATCGAGGCCGAGGCCGGCCTGATCCGCCTTGCCGGCGCGGATCTGGCAGAAGACCTGGGTCTGCTGCCAATAGGGATCGGCGCTGGCGGCCTGGCGGGTGTCGTCCACCGCCTTGCAGGCGCCGTCGAGATCGCCCGCCAGAAGCAGCGAATCGAGGCGAAGACGGGCGGCGGTCTTGTCGACCAGCCGCGCCGGCATCATCGCCAGCAACGCCGCCGCGTCGCGCGAGAAGCCCATGGCCGCCAGCCGGTCCGCGCGGGCAGCGAAGAGGCTGACCCCCGTGGAGTTGCCCTCGGGCGATTCGGCATTGGTCAGCAGCAGCCGGCGCTCGAGATCGCGCATGGCGGGCGAGCCCAGCGCCGCGGGCAGCTTCGGCAGGAGCCGTTCGACCAAAGCGCGGTCGGTGCCCTTCCACATATCCACGGGAAAGCCGCCACCGCCCTCCACCAGCGTGCCGGCATAGTCCGGCGTCGCATCCCCCAGGGTTCCCACCTGGACGCCGCTGCCGGTCGTCGAGCTCGACTGCGCCAGGGCTCCTGTGGAAGCAAGAGAGATGGCTGCGACGGCCAAGAGCGGGACCGCGAGCGCGGCAAGCCTCGATCGCATGGGCTCAGTTGGCGAGCTTGTCATTGGCGACCGGCACCTCCATGTGCTTGGTCGGTGCCGGAAGCGGGTAGAACGCCAGATAAGTGGCGCCGCCGATGAAGATGAGGATGATGAGGAGCAGGAGTGCCAGAAGGAAACGTTTCATGCGGGACTGGTCATGGGGAACCGGGCCGTCCGGGATTCTTGACGCTTCGCGCCGCCATGTCCGCGGACCGACCACCCGCCCCCCGGCGCGCGAGGCCCCCTGCTTGCGACATGGGCGACGAATTATGCTAGTTTTCGACTATGGCGAATCTTGGACAGTCTATCGGCCCGCCCGGGTCGTTGCAATGACGGCGGGATCGCAATGATGCCGGGCCCGAAGGGCAACACGACGGACAGCATGCCGACGAAGACCATCGTTCTCGTCGGGCTGATGGGAGCCGGCAAGAGCTGCATCGGCAAGCGTCTCGCCCAACGCCTGGGATTAGCCTTCGTCGACGCCGATCACGAGGTCGAGCGCGCGGCGGGCTGCTCCATCGCCGAGATCTTCACCCGTCACGGCGAGGCGAACTTTCGCGACGGAGAGCGCCGGGTCATCGCCCGCCTGCTGGACAATCCGATCCATGTGCTGGCGACGGGCGGCGGCGCCTTCATGGATCCCAGAACCCGAGCCCTCATTCGCGAGCGGGCGATCTCGATCTGGCTGCGCGCCGATCTCGATCTCCTGATGCGCCGCGTCTCGCGCCGGAACGACCGGCCCCTGCTGCAGGTGGCCGAGCCGCGCCAGAAGCTCGCCGAGCTCATGGCGATTCGCCATCCGGTCTATGCCGAGGCCGATATCGCCGTCGATAGCGCCGACGGCCCGCCGGACGTGACCCTGGAGCGGGTCATCGAGGCGCTGGACAGCTTCCTGGCGAACGGGCCTGAGCGCCAGCGCGCGGCAGGCTAGCAGCGGATGGGCGACGACAGTCGACTGCGGGTCGAGCTCGGCCCGCGCAGCTACGATATCCTGATCGGACCCGGGCTGATCGCAGAAGCGGGAAAGCATCTGCGCCCTCTTCTCTCGGAGCCGCGCGCCTTCATCGTCACGGATGAGCGGGTCGGCCGCCATTACCTTCCGCTGCTTCAGGCGAGCCTGGAGGTAGCGGGAATTGCGGCCAAGGCCGTCATCCTGCCCGCGGGCGAGCAGACCAAGGACTTCGGCCATCTGGCCCGGCTCGCGAGCCGCCTGCTCGCCGAGCGGATCGAGCGCAAGAGCCTGCTGATCGCACTCGGCGGCGGGGTCATCGGCGATCTCACGGGCTTTGCCGCTGCCACGCTTCTGCGCGGCATCGATTTCGTCCAGATCCCCACCACGCTGCTGGCCCAGGTGGACAGCTCCGTCGGCGGCAAGACCGGGATCAACACGCCCGAGGGCAAGAATCTCGTCGGCGCCTTCCATCAGCCGCGGCTGGTGCTGGCGGATCTCGATGCGCTCGCGACCCTGCCCCGGCGCGAGCTCGCCGCGGGCTATGCCGAAGTGGTGAAATACGGCCTCATCGACGATGCGCGCTTCTTCGACTGGCTGGAAGGCCATGGGGCCGCGATCCTCGATGGCGATCTCGCCGCCCGCCGCCACGCGATCGCCGTCTCCTGTGCGGCCAAGGCGCGGGTGGTGGGTGCGGACGAGCGCGAGCAGGCGGGCCGCGCCCTCCTCAATCTCGGCCATACCTTCGGCCATGCGCTGGAGGCCGAATGCGGCTATGGCGACGAGCTGCTTCATGGCGAGGCGGTGGCGATCGGCATGGTCATGGCCTTCGATCTCTCGGCGCGCCTCGGCCTCTGCCCGACGGCCGATGCCGGGCGGGTGGCGCGCCATCTGGCGAGCGTCGGCCTGCCCACCGGCGTCGAGGCCATAGAGGGCCGGAGCTTCGCGGCCGAGCGGCTGATCGACCATATGCGGGGCGACAAGAAGGTCGAGGGCGGCCGCATCACCTTCGTGCTCGCCCGCGGCATCGGCAAGGCCTTCCTCGCCAAGGGCGTCGAGCTGGCGGAGGTGGAGGGCATGCTGTCGGAGGCCGTCGCGGCATGATCTGGGACATCCTGATCATCCTGCTGCTCCTGCTCTGCTCCGCCTTTTTCTCCGCGGCGGAGACGGCGCTGACCGGCGCCTCGCGACCCCGCATGCATGCCCTCGAGGGCCAGGGCGACCGGAAGGCCAGCCTGGTCAATCGGCTACGCGCCCATATGGAGCAGGTGATCGGCGCCGTGCTCCTGGGCAACAACATGGTCAACATCTTCGCCTCGGCACTGGCGACGAGCGTGCTGATCGGGCTGTTCGGCAATCGCGGCGTCGTCTATGCGACCGCGGTGATGACGGTGCTGGTCGTCGTCTTCGCCGAGGTCCTGCCCAAGACCTATGCCATCAACAATGCCGACCGGGCGGCGCTCGCCTTGGCCCCGGCGATGAACGTGGTGGTTGGCGTGCTGCGCCCGATCATCCGCATCATGCAGATTATTGTGCGCAGCATCCTCCGGCTCTGCGGGGCCAATGTCTCGACCGATCTCGGCGCCGACAAGGCGGAGGAGGAGCTGCGTGGCGCCATAGATCTCCACGCCGAGGCCAGCGGCGAGGTCGAGGAAGCGGGCGCCATGCTGCATTCGATCCTCGATCTCGACGATGTGATCGTCGGCGACATCATGGTCCACCGCTCCAACCTCGCTTTGATCGATGCCGACCAGCCCCCGGAGAAGATCGTCCAGGCCGTGATCGAAAGCGCCTATACGCGCCTGCCGCTCTGGCGCGGCGACCAGGACAACATCATCGGCGTGCTCCATGCCAAGGCGCTGCTGCGCGCGGTGCAGGCCAATGGCGGCAAGGTCGATGGCCTCGACGTCATCGCGCTTGCGCTGCCGCCCTGGTTCGTCCCCGACACCACGACGCTGCTCGCCCAGCTCCAGGCCTTCCGCAAGCGGCGCGAGCATTTCGCGCTGGTGGTCGACGAATATGGCGCGCTGCGCGGCGTCGTCACCCTGGAGGACATCCTGGAGGAGATCGTCGGCGATATCGAGGACGAGCATGACATCGAGGTTCCCGGCATCAAGACCGAGCCCGATGGCAGCTTCATCGTCGAGGGCACAGTCACGATCCGCGACCTCAACCGGCATTGCGGCTGGCGCCTGCCCGACGCTGCCGCTGCCACCATCGCCGGCCTCGTGCTGCAGGAGGCGCGCCGGATCCCCGAGCAGGGACAGGTCTTCGCTTTCCACGGGTTCCGCTTCGAGGTGCTGGAGCGCCAGCGCAACCAGATCCGCCTGCTGAAGATCACCCCGCTGGCCTCGCCGACCACGGCGAGTGCGGCCTGAGACAACGCGGGCACCCTCCGCCCGAGAGACAAGGAATCACCATGCCGCTGTCCGCCCCCGTCGAGCGCGAGCATTTGCACGACCGCCGCTACGAGTTCCAGGGATACCGCCGCAAGGACGGGCTCTGGGACATCGAAGGCCGCATGACCGACAGCAAGACCTATGATTTCCCCAACCGCGACCGCGGCGTCGTCCATGCCGGGGAGCCGGTCCACGACATGTGGATCCGGCTCACGCTGGACGATCATTTCGTGGTGCGCGACATCGAGGCGGCGACCGAGGCCTCGCCCTTCGCCATCTGCCCCGCCATCACCGAGAGCTTCGCGGTGATCAAGGGCCTGAAGCTCGGCGCCGGCTGGCGCAGGGGGCTGAAGGAGCGGCTGGGCGGCGTCAAGGGCTGCACCCATCACATCGAGATGCTGGGCGCGATGGCGACGGTCGCCTACCAGACCATGTGGAAATATGTCTCCGAGGAGATGTCGTCCAAGAGTAGCGGCACCTCCAAGCGCCCGGGCTTCATCGACAGTTGCCACGCCTTTGCCAGCGACGGCGAGGTCGTCCGCGACCGCTGGCCGGAGTTCTATACGGGCTCGGAGAAGGCAGAAAAGAACACCGCCTAGATGGTGCCTTCGGTGCTGG